>JAPPNE010000054.1 GCA_028818775.1 Deltaproteobacteria bacterium
TGCACGAGCGCGAGGCGTTGGCCGGGGTGGCGGTGGACGCCGTGTTCGACAGCGTGTCGGTGGCCACCACCTTCAAGGACAAGCTGGCGGAGATGGGCATCATCTTCTGCTCGTTCTCCGAGGCGGTGCGGGAGCATCCGGAGCTGGTGCGGCAGTACCTGGGCTCGGTGGTGCCCTACAGCGACAACTTCTTCGCATCGCTCAACTCCGCGGTCTTCAGCGACGGGTCGTTCTGCTACGTGCCCAAGGGCGTGCGTTGTCCCATGGAATTGTCCACCTACTTCCGCATCAACGCGGCGCAGACGGGGCAGTTCGAGCGCACCCTCATCGTCGCCGACGCCGGAAGCTACGTGAGCTACCTGGAGGGGTGCACCGCGCCCATGCGCGACGAGAACCAGCTTCACGCCGCGGTGGTGGAGCTGGTGGCGTTGGAGGACGCGCAGATCAAGTACTCGACGGTGCAGAACTGGTACCCGGGCGACAAGGACGGCAAGGGCGGGATCTACAACTTCGTCACCAAGCGCGGCAAGTGTGCCGGGCGGAACTCGAAGATCTCGTGGACCCAGGTGGAAACGGGCTCGGCCATTACCTGGAAGTATCCGAGCTGCATCCTGCAGGGAGACGACTCGGTGGGCGAGTTCTACTCGGTGGCCGTGACCAACAACCGCCAGCAGGCGGACACCGGCACCAAGATGCTCCACGTGGGCCGCAACACCCGCAGCACCATCATCTCCAAGGGCATCTCGGCCGGTCACGGCCAGAACAGCTACCGGGGCCTGGTGAAGGTGCTCAAGGGCGCGGACAACGCGCGCAACTACTCCCAGTGCGACTCCCTGCTCATGGGCAGTGAGTGCGGCGCGCACACGTTCCCGTACCTGGAGGTGAAGAACAACTCGGCGCACATCGAGCACGAGGCCTCCACCTCCAAGATCGGCGAGGACCAGATCTTCTATTGCCGGCAGCGCGGCATCAAGGAAGAGGACGCGGTCTCGATGATCGTCAACGGCTTCTGCCGCGAGGTCTTCCGCGAGCTGCCCATGGAGTTTGCCGTGGAGGCCCAGCGCCTGCTGGACGTGAGCCTCGAGGGCAGCGTCGGCTGAAGCCGGCACAGACCATTTCGGATGTAGAGAATGCTTGAAGTACGCAACCTGCATGCGCGCGTGGAGGGGAAGGAGATCCTCCGCGGCATCGACCTGACGGTGAAGGCGGGCGAGGTGCACGCCATCATGGGTCCCAACGGCTCGGGCAAGAGCACCCTGGCCCAGGTGCTGGCAGGGCGGGACACCTACGAGGTCACCGAGGGAGAAGTCCTTTACAAGGGCGAGGACCTGCTGGAGATGGCGCCGGAGCTGCGCGCGGTCGAGGGCGTGTTCCTGGGCTTCCAGTATCCGGTGGAGATTCCGGGCCTCAACAGCCTCTATTTCCTTCGGGCGGCGGTGAACGCGGCGCGCGCCCACCGCGGCGAGGAGGAGCTGGACGCGGTGGACTTCATGGCCCTGGCCAAGGAGAAGATGAAGGCGGTGGAGATGGGCGAGGACCTGCTGCGGCGCCCGGTCAACGCGGGCTTCTCCGGGGGCGAGAAGAAGCGCGCCGAGATCTTCCAGATGACCGTCCTGGAGCCCACCCTGGCGATCCTGGACGAGACCGATTCCGGTCTCGACATCGACGCGCTGAAGGTCGTGTCCCAAGGCATCAACCTGTTCCGCGGCCCGGAACGCGCCATCATCCTGGTGACCCACTACCAGCGGCTGCTCAACTACGTGGTGCCCGACGTGGTCCACGTGATCCACAACGGGCGGCTGGTGAAGTCCGGCGGCAAGGAGCTGGCGCGGGAGTTGGAGGACACGGGCTACTCCTGGGTGGAGGAGACGGCCGGCCGGGGGACCGGAACATGAACGGGGCGGCGTCCGACCAGCAGGGCTACCTCGAGGACTACGAGAAGCTCGCGGCGCGGGCCTCGCGCAACGGCGGCGCCTGGGTCGGCGACCTGCGCCGCAGGGCCATGGACCGCTTCCGCTCCCTGGGGTTTCCCACGACTCGCGACGAGGAGTGGAAGTACACGAGCCTGGAGGGGCTGCGGCGGGCGCGTCTGCGTACCATCGACACGGCGACGGGCGGGGCTCGAGGGCGCGATCCGTTCGAATCGGGCGACTGGGAGCGCTACGAGTTGATGTTCCCGTGGACCGGCGAAGGAAAAACCGGCCCGGGAGTGCGTGAGGGGCGTGAACGAGGCAGCGACGCCGGGAACGCGAACGTGGCTGAGAAGGGGTCGAACCGGGTCGCCGCGGCCGCGGGTGCGCGCGATGGGGATGTCTTCATCGGCCGTCTGGCGGACGCCGTGGAACTGGGTTTGCCTTGGGTGAAAGCCAACCTCGGGCGTCACGCCGACTATGATGGACACGCGCTCCGTGCGCTCAACACGGCCTTCGTGGAGGATGGCGGCGCGGTCCGGCTGGGACGCGGAGTCGACCTCGACCGGCCCGTCCACATGGTCTTCCTCGCCGACGCCGGGCAGGAATCCAACCGCATCGTGCATCCGCGCACCCTGGTGGTGGTGGGCGCCGGCAGCCGGCTGACGCTGGTGGAGGCCTACGCGGGCTCCGGCGACGCGGTCCACTGCACCAACGCCGTCACCGAGATCGTGCTGGAGGACGACGCCGAGCTGGACCACTACCGTCTGGTGCGCGAGGGCGGCGGGACGTTCCACCTCGGCACGGTGCAGGTGCACCAGTCGCGCAACAGCCGCTACCGTTCGCATTCGGTGACCACGGGCGGCGCCATGACGCGCGTGGAACTGAACGCGCTGTTCGACGGCGAGGGCGCCGACTGCCTGCTCCAGGGACTCTACGTGGCCGGCGGCTCGCAGCACGTGGACAGCCGCACGGCCATCGAGCACGCAAAGCCCCACGGCACCAGCAGCGAGCTGTACAAGGGCGTGCTCAACGACCGGGCGCGGGCGGTGTTCAACGGCAAGATCGTGGTGCGCAAGGACGCACAGAAGACCGACGCGCGGCAGTCCAACCGGAACCTGATGCTGTCCAGGGACGCGGAGATCGACAGCAAGCCGCAATTGGAGATCCTGGCCGACGACGTGCGTTGCGCCCACGGCACCACCATCGGCCAACTGGAAGAGGACGAGATGTTCTACCTGCGCTCCCGCGGGCTGGACGCGGCGCTGGCCCGGAAGCTGCTGGTGCACGGCTTCGCCAGCGAGATCCTCGACGGCGTCGCCATCGAGCCCCTGCGGGACGGACTGACGAGCCGGGTGCTGGCGGAGTTGGGAGCATGATGGCAATGGAGCTGGCGTCCTTCGACTTCGCTTCGCTACGCTCAGGACGAACGTTTTTCGGTCCCCTTTCCCGTTCGTCCTGAGCGTAGCGAAGCGAAGTCGAAGGACGCCAGCACAATCGATCAGACTCTTCGAGAAGGACGATGGGACAGGTCAGGACCACAGGTTGGAACGGGACGGAGAACGGCTTCGACGTGGCGCGGGTGCGCGAGGATTTCCCGATCCTCGGCGAGAGCGTCCACGGCAAGCCCTTGGTGTACCTCGACAACGCCGCCACGGCGCAGAAGCCGCGCTCCGTCATCGAGCGCGTGGCGGGCTACTATGAGACCGAGAACTCCAACATCCATCGAGGCGTGCACCGCCTGAGCGAGCTGGCCACCCGGGCCTACGAGGATGCGCGCGGCGCCGTGCGGCGGTTCCTCAACGCGGCGCAGGACCGGGAGATCGTGTTCGTGCGCGGTGCCACCGAGGCCATCAACCTCGTGGCCCGGTGCTACGGCGGTGTTCACCTCGAGGCGGGGGACGAGGTGGTGATCTCCGCCATGGAGCACCACTCCAACATCGTGCCGTGGCAGCTCATCTGCCAGGAGAAGGGCGCGGTGCTCCGGGTCATTCCGGTGGACGACCGCGGCGACGTCGTCATGGAGGCCTATCACCGGCTGCTGGGACCGCGCACCCGCATCGTGGCGTTGCCGCACGTGTCCAACGCCCTGGGCACGGTGAACCCCATCAAGGAGATGATCGCGGACGCGCACCGGGCAGGCATCCCGGTGCTCATCGACGGCGCCCAAGGGGCGCCCCACGCCGCCGTGGACGTGCAGGACCTGGACTGCGACTTCTACGCCTTCTCCAGCCACAAGCTCTACGGCCCCACCGGCGTCGGCGTGCTCTACGGAAAGGCCGGGCTGCTGGAGGCCATGCCGCCCTACCAAGGGGGCGGCGACATGATCCTCACGGTTAGCTTCGAGGCCACCGAGTACAACGATCTGCCGTACAAGTTCGAGGCCGGCACCCCGAACATTGCCGGGGTCATCGGCCTGGGCGCGGCCGTCGAGTACCTCGCCGGTCTCGGCATCGAGGCGGTGGCGGCCCACGAGGACCGGGTGCTCGCCTATGCGGTGGAACGGCTCACGCACGTTCCCGGCCTGCGGCTCATCGGCACCCCGGCTCGCCGGGCATCGCTGGTCTCGTTCATCTTCGGAGACGTGCACGCCCACGACATCGGCACCATCCTGGACCAGGAGGGCATCGCCGTGCGCACCGGACACCACTGTGCCATGCCCGTGATGGACCGGTTCGGGGTGCCGGCCACCGTGCGCGCCTCGTTCGCGTGCTACAACACCGAGGCCGAGGTGGACGTGCTGGCGGAGGGACTCGAAAGGGTAAGGAGGCTGTTCGACGGTGTCTGACCTGAGGGACCTTTACCAGGAGCTGATCCTGGACCATAACCGCAAGCCGCGGAACTTCGGGCCGCTGGCCGGTGCCAACCGCAGCGCCCGGGGTGTCAACCCGCTGTGCGGCGACAAGGTCACGGTCCACCTGCACGTGGAGGACGACCGCGTGACGGGCGTGAGCTTCGAGGGCACGGGCTGCGCCATCTCCATCGCCTCCGCCTCGGTCATGACCGAGAGCCTGAAGGCGCGGAGTTGCGACGACGCCCGGGAGATGTTCGAGCGGTTTCACCAGATGGTGGCGGCCGACGACGGCGGTGGCAACAACGGCGCCGGCATGGGCAAACTGGCGGCCTTCGCGGGCGTGCGCGACTATCCGGCGCGGGTGAAGTGCGCTACCCTGGCATGGCACACGTTGCGCGCGGCCTTGGACGGCGACGGCAAGGCCGTGAGCACCGAGTAGGGCCGCGAAGACGGACCGGGAGACATTCCGTGGAAAGCGTTGCGGAGCAGAAGGACATCGAACGGCGCGCCATCGAGGCGATACAAACCTGCTACGACCCCGAGGTGCCGGTGAACATCCACGAAATGGGCCTGATCTACGGGGTGGAGGTGGACCCCCTCGGCCTGGTGACGGTCACTATGACCCTCACCGCCCCCAACTGTCCGGCGGCCCAGTCGCTTCCCGCGGAGGTGGAGGAGAAGGTCCGGGCGGTGGACGGCGTCACGGACGTGCACGTGGACATCGTCTGGGAGCCGCCCTGGGACCCCAGCCGCATGTCGGACGCGGCCAAGCTGCAGCTCGGCATGCTGTAGCCGTTCCGATCATCGTCATACGCACCCGACCGAAGACACATGGATGAAGCCAACGAGCAGATGGCGGTGCGCCGCCAGAAGGTGGCGCAGCTCCAGGCGCAGGGTCTCCCTGTCTACCCCAACGACTTTCGTCCCAGTCACACGGCGGAGGACATCCGCGAACGCCACGGCGACCTCGACCCAGACGGGCTGGAAGCGTTGACGGAAGAGTTCGCGCTGGCGGGCCGCATCCGCGCGCACCGGCCCCACGGCAAGGCGGCCTTCTTCGAACTGGAGGACCGGAGCGGCCGGCTCCAGGTCTACGCGCGCAAGGACAAGCTGGGGGACGAGGCCTACGCGCGCGTGCGCGCGGCGGACGTGGGCGACATCGTCGGCGTGGCCGGCCGTCTGTTCCGCACCCGCACCAACGAGCTGACCATCGAGGCTCGTGAAGTCCGCCTGCTGAGCAAGTGCATCCGCCCGCTGCCGGAGAAGTGGCATGGCTTGAAGGATGTGGAGACCCGCTACCGGCAGCGCTACGTGGACCTGATGGTGAACCCGGAGGTGCGCGAGGTTTTCCGCCACCGCTCGCGCATCATCTCGCTCATCCGCCGCTTCCTGGAGCAGCGCGGCTTCCTCGAGGTCGAGACCCCCATGATGCAGCCCATGGCGGGTGGCGCGGCGGCCAAGCCCTTCGTGACGCACCACAACGCCCTGGACCTGGACCTCTACCTGCGGGTGGCGCCGGAGCTGTTCCTCAAGCGCCTACTGGTGGGAGGGCTGGAGCGTGTCTTCGAATTGAACCGCAACTTCCGCAACGAAGGGCTGTCCACGCGCCACAATCCCGAGTTCACCATGGTGGAGTTCTACCAGGCCTACGCTGACTACCGTGACATGATGGAGCTCACCGAGGAGCTGTTCGTGGAGTTGGCCCAGGCGGTGCGCGGGAGCCTGCGCATCCCGTGGGGCGAGCACGAGGTGAACCTGGGGCGGCCCTGGCAACGGCTCTCCCTGGTCGAAGGCGTGGCGCGCCACGCCGGCGTGGACGAGTCGGAGCTGGGCAACGCGGAGTCCCTGCGCAAGCTCGCCGAGCGGCACTCCCTCAAGGTCGACCCCAAGCTCGGCCGCGGCAAACTCCTGGTGGAGTTGTTCGAGCATCTGGTGGAGCCCGGCCTGATCCAACCCACGTTCGTCACCGGCTATCCCCTGGAAGTATCGCCGCTGGCGCGCCGGAACGATGCGAACCCCGCATTCGTCGACCGCTTCGAGCTTTTCATCGGCGGCAGGGAGCTGGCCAACGCCTTCTCCGAGCTCAACGACCCGGCCGACCAGCGGCGTCGCTTCGAGGAACAGGCGGCGGCGCGGCGCGCCGGCGACGACACCGCCTGCGAGGTGGACGAGGACTATGTGCGCGCCCTGGAGTACGCCATGCCGCCGGCGGCGGGGGAGGGCATCGGCATCGACCGCCTGGTGATGCTCCTGACCGATTCCCCCTCGATCCGCGACGTCATCCTCTTCCCGTTGCTGCGTTCCTGACCATGCCGTACGAGTTGTTCGTAGGGCTGCGCTATCTGCGCGCCCGGCGCAGCGAGCGGTTCATCTCCCTGCTCACCGTCATCTCCGTGCTCGGAGTGATGATCGCGGTGGTTACCCTCAACGTGGTGATCGCGGTGATGACCGGCTTCGAAGAGGTGCTGCGCGACCGCCTCCTGGGCCTCAACGCCCACGTGCTCCTGGTCCGGCCGGCCAGCTACCTGCGGGGTTACGACGACCTCGCCCGGCGCGTCGGCGAGCGCGAGGACGTGGTCTCGGCCGCGCCCATGCTCACGGGGCATATCATCCTCACCTCCCGAAGCCGGGTCTCGGGCGTGGTCGTACGCGGCATCGACCCGGACCGTTCCAGCGTGGAACTCCAGGAACATCTTCGGGAGGGACGCCTGGACGGTCTCAAGACGCGCACCCCGGCGACCGTGGACGGCCGGGAACTGCATCTCCCGGGCATCATCATCGGCGACAGGCTCGCGGAGCAGCTCCGGGTGGGCCTGGGCGATGCGCTACAGGCGGTGTCCCCCATCGGCAGCCCCACCGCCGTCGGCATCATCCCGCGCATCCGGCGTTTCGCGGTGGTCGGCATCTTCGATTCGGGCATGCGCGAGTACGACAGCGGGTTGGCGTTCCTCGGTCTCCCGGCGGCCCAGGACTTCTTCGGCGTGGGCAAGGTCGCCACCAGCATCGAGGTCACCGTCACCGACGTGGGCGACGCCCAAGCCATCGCCGCGGGCATCCAGGAGGACGTCGGCGACCGTTACCGGGTGGAGGACTGGACGCGCCTGTGGCCCAACCTCTTCGCCGCGCTGCGCCTGGAGAAGACGGTGTATTTCCTGGTGCTCCTGCTCATGGTGCTCATCGCGGCTTTCAACATCGTCTCGACCCTGATCATGGTGGTGATGGAGAAGCGCAAGGACATCGCCGTGCTGCGCTCCATGGGGGCGTCCCGCGGCAGCATCCGCTGGATCTTCCTGCTGAAGGGGTGGATCATCGGCGCCGCCGGCACCCTGTTGGGCGTGGTGTTCGGCTACGTGCTCGCACGGCTCATCGAGCGGTACCAGTTCATCGATCTGCCCGAGGACGTCTTCGTGGTCTCCACCGTGCCTGTGAGCATCTCGCCGCTCTACTTCGCCCTGGTGGCGCTGGCCTCCCTGGTCATCTGCTGTCTCGCCAGCATCTACCCGGCGCGGCAGGCGGCGCGGCTCCATCCGGTGGACGTCATCCGTTACGAGTAGGCGGACATGGCGGCGCTCATCGAGATACGCGGGCTCGTCAAGTCCTACATCGCCGGCGACCGGCGCGTGGACGTGCTCGCGGACCTGGATCTGGCACTGGAGCAAGGCGAGCGGCTCGCCATCATCGGCGACTCCGGGGTGGGCAAGAGCACACTGTTGTACATCATCGGTACTCTCGACCGGGCCGACGGCGGTACGCTGCGTTACGAGGGACGGGACGTCACCGGCTGGAGCGACGACGAGATCTCCGCGCTGCGCAACCGCACCATCGGCTTCGTCTTCCAGTTCCACCACCTGCTCCCCGACTTCAACGCCCTGGAGAACGTCATGATGCCGGCCCTGATCGCGCGCTGGGACCGGCCCCGCGCGCGGGAGTCCGCCTTGGAGTTGCTGGACATCGTGGGTCTGGCGCACCGGCTGACGCACCGGCCCGGGGAGTTGTCCGGCGGGGAGCAGCAGCGGGTGGCCATCGCGCGCGCGCTGATCCTCGGCCCGCGGCTCATGCTGGCCGACGAACCCACGGGCAACCTGGATCCGGGGACCGCGGGCGAGATCGAGGACCTGCTCTGCGGCCTCAACGAGGAGCGCGGTTTGGGTCTGATCGTCACGACCCACAACCGGCACCTCGCGGGCCGCATGAATCGCCGGCTCGAACTGCGCGAGGGGCGCCTGTTCGCGTTCGCGGAATAACCGGTAAGGAACCGTACGTAGGGGTACCCGCGCGTGCGCGGAACGGGTTTCGGCTGTTTCGATACGCTTTACAACGGCGTGTGAACTTGGTAGCAATACCTTCCTTTTCAGCGTATTGACTCATGCGAGCTACAATTTGCCGAAGAATCGCCGCGGTTCTTCTGACCGGGATGTGCTGTATTGTCGGTTGGCATGGTCTGGCCGTGGCACAGTCGCTGGTCAGCGAGGTTCGCGTCGCGGGCAACCTGAGGGTGGAGGAGGATGCCATCCGGTTGAGCATCCAGGCCCAGCCGGGGGAACCGTTCGACGCCGAGATGGTGAACCGTGACGTCAAGGCCATCTACCGCATGGGTCTCTTCGATGACGTCAGCGCGGACTTCTCCGCCACCGGCGTTCTGACCTACACGGTCAAGGAACGCCCGTACGTGAGGGAGGTCCGGATCGCGGGCAACGACAAGGTGTCCACGGAGGACATCGAAGCGGCCCTGGGGGTCCAGTTGCGCACGGCTCTGGACACCGCGCGTTTGCAGGAAGGATTGCAGCGGGTGCTGCGCCTCTACGGCGAGGCCGGCCACGTCAATACCCGGGTCGACTACAACCTGACCCCGGCCGAGAACAACCAGACCATCGTGACCCTGAGCGTCTTCGAGGGCGAGACGCTGCTGATCCACAGGATTGCCTTCGAAGGCAACCGCGCCTTCTCCGACGACGAGTTGAAGGACGTCATGGATACGAAGGAGCGGTGGTTCATTCCCTTCACCAGCCGCGGCCGCCTGGATCCGGACGTCCTTACCAACGACACCGCGCAGTTGTCGTCGTTGTACTACGACAACGGGTTCGTGGACCACAAGATCGACGAGCCCATCGTCCTGCCGCGGGGCGAAGGCCTGGAGGTCGTGATCCGCATCCAGGAAGGCGAACGCTACCGCGTCGGAGAGGTGAAGGTCGGCGGGGATATCGGCCGGACGCCGGAGCGGCTGCTGGAACGGGTCAGCCTCACCTCGGGGCAGGTTTTTCGCCGGAGCCGTCTGCTCAACGACGTGAACGCGCTGCAGGAACGCTACGCGGACCGCGGCTACGCCTTCGTCGAGGTGACCCCTCGGACACGCTTCAACGTCGAAGAGCGGCTGGTGAACGTCAGCTACGTGGTCAAGCAGGGGCCGCTGGTCTACTTCGACGAGGTGAGGATCGCCGGCAACGTCAAGACCCGGGACAAGGTGATCCGGCGGGAGCTCGAAGTGGCGGAGGAGGCACGGTTCTCCTCGGCGAGAGTCCGGGAGAGCCGCAACGCCTTGTTGCGCACGGGCTTCTTCAAGGACGTGACCGTGTCCACGGAGAAGGCCGACCGGGATGACCGGATCAACCTGGTGGTGAACGTGGAGGAAGCGCCCACCGGTACCTTCAGCGTCGGCGCGGGCTACAGCACCGCCAGCGGGTTCTCCTTCCGAACCTCCCTGGAAGAACGCAACCTCTTCGGCACCGGACGGCGGGTGTCCGCGGACCTCACGCTGAGCAAAACCGACCAGGACATCGTCCTGGGCTTCGTGGAACCGCGCATTTTCGATACCCGCGCGGATCTCGGTTTCGACGTTTTCCACACCACCGCGGAGTACGCCACGTGGACGAACCGGCGCAGCGGTTTCTCCACCCGGATCAGCGTTCCGTTGCGATACCTTCGCCTGCCGTACCTCGGACGCCGCGCCGATGTCTGGCGCAGCGATGATCCGGACCTGGAGCCCGGGTTCTCCATCCTGGATCACCTTAACGGCGGCATCGGCTACACCTTTTTTCGTTCCAAGGTAACGGACGTGGACAACGACGCGCCGCTGAGTATCGAGCCGGGAGCATCCACCACGAGCGCGGTCACGCCGAGGCTTTCCTACGACACGCGCAATCACTTCTTCTCCCCCACCGCGGGCACGCGCTCCACGCTGTCCGTCAAGCTGGCCGGGCTTGGGGGAGACAACCGCTTCATGCGCAGCGACTTCTCCATAGCCTGGTACTATCCCATTCTCGCGAATTTCGACTGGGGCAAGAGCTTTGCCCTGATGCTCGGAGGCCGGATCGGCTACGCGGACTCCTGGACGGAACGGCAATTGCCGCTGTTCGAACGCTACTTCGCCGGCGGCATCAACTCGGTGCGCGGGTACGAGTATCGTACCCTGGGTCCGCGGGAATGCCCGCGGGACGATCCCGATTGCGACGACCCCGCGGCCGACGGCGAGGCCGTGGGCGGCAACAAGCAGCTCATCCTCAAGACCGAGCTGCACTTTCCGATCGCGAATCAATGGGGTTTCCGGGGCTCCCTCTTCTTCGACCAGGGACAGGCGTTCGGCCCTGCCGAGAACATCCGTATCGAGGAGCTGAAGCGTTCGGTGGGGCTGGCGATGCAGTGGCAGTCGCCCATCGGACCGGTCAGACTGAGTTGGGCTTACCCGGTGAACGCGGAGCCGACCGATCAGAAGGAGCTTCTCGGGTTCGCGTTCGGAGCGCTGGGCGGTTTTTGACGGCGCTGGTTGCCGGGCGGTATAATTGAGCTATATTCTTGTTGGAGGTTATGGTGACCCGAGTCTGTGCGGTTCTCTTGTTGACGCTGCTGCTGACCCCCGCGTGGGGCCAGGAGCTCAAGGTCGGGTTCGTCAATCTACAGAGGGCCATAAGCTTGTCCGAGCGCGGCAAGAGCGCGCGCGCCCAGTTCCAGGCCTCGGTCAAGGACAAGCAGGATGCATTGCGGAAGGAGCAGCAGGCCATCGAGAAGGAGCAGCGGGACCTGCAGAAGCAAGGCGTCCTGATGAAGGAGAGCGAGCGGGCCAAGGCACAGCTCCGCTTCCAGCGGCGCGTGCGCGATTACGAGCGCGACAAGCGCGACATGCAGGAGGAATTGGCTCTCAGGGAACGCGAGATCACCGACGGTATCCTGAAGGACCTGCAAAAGATCATCGCGGAGCTGGGCAAGACCGGGAAGTTCACCATGATCCTTGAACGAAGCCAGCTTCTCTACACGGACAAGGGTACCGACGTCACCGATGACGTGATCAAGCTTTACGACGAGCGCTTCAAGAAGACGGCCGACAAGGACAGGTGACCACCTCAGGCAAATCGCTCGCGGAACTCGCCGAGCTCGTCGGCGGACGGGTGGCCGGTGACGCGGACGTGACCATCCAGAGGGTGTCTTCCATAGAGGACGCCGGCCCGGACGACATCACTTTTCTGGCCCATCCGCGCTACCGGGCGCATCTGGCCGCGTGCAACGCCGGCGCTGTCATCGTGGCCCACGATCTGCGCGCGGACGTCGCGCTCAACTTTCTTCACGTCGACGATCCCCACCGGGCGTTCGCGCAAATACACGCGTTGTTCAATCCCCCGGCCGTGCACGCGCCGGGCGTCAGCCCCTTGGCCGCCGTCGATCCGTCCGCCGTCGTGGAACCGGGCGCCAGCCTCTACCCTCAATGCTGCGTGGGAAAAGACGCCCGGATCGGCGAGAGGACGGTGCTCATGCCTGGCGTGTCCGTCGGCGCCGGAGCGCGGCTCGGCCGTGATTGCGTGCTGCATCCCAACGTGACGGTGGCGGATGGCTGCCAGGTCGGCGACGGCGTCGTTCTTCACGCGGGCGTGGTCATCGGCAGCGACGGCTTCGGCTACGCGGGCCACGGTCCGGGGCGTCTCAAGGTGCCGCAGGCCGGGATCGTGGAGATCGGCGATCACGTCGAGATCGGCGCCAACACCGCCATCGATCGGGCCACCATCGGCAGCACCCGCATAGGGGCGGGCACGAAGATCGATAATCTCGTGCAGATAGGGCACAATGTGGTGGTCGGCGAACGGTGCCTGATCATCGCCCAGACGGGCATTGCCGGCAGCGCGGTGGTGGGTGACGACGTGGTGCTGGCCGGACAGGTGGGCGTCAAGGACCACGTGGAGATCGGCTCCCGGTCGGTGATCGGGCCCAAGAGCACCATCGTGCAATCGGTCCCGCCCGGCTCCGTGCTCTCCGGCCTGATCTCGGCCGCGCCGCACAAGGAGTGGCTCAGGGTGATACGGCTCCTGCCGAAACTGCCCGCGCTTTGGCGGCGGGTGGCCGAGATCGAGAGAGCCTTGCGCCTGACGGCCTCTACGGAGGACAAGGAGGTCCGGTAGCGAAATGATGGACGTAATCGAGATACGCAAGCTGATCCCGCATCGCTATCCGTTCCTTCTGGTGGATCGAATCGTGGAGCTCGAGCCCAACAAGCGCATCGTGGGCATCAAGAACGTCAGCATCAACGAGACCTTCTTCCAGGGCCACTTCCCGGACAAGCCCGTCATGCCGGGCGTGCTGATCTGCGAGGCCATGGCGCAGGTAGGCGCGGTCTTCGCGCGGTGCAGCGACCCATCTCCGGACAACGACCCGTGGGACAAGGTTTTCGTCCTTACGGGTCTCGACCGGGTGAAGTTCAAGCACCTGGTGGTGCCGGGCGATCAGTTGCGCATCGAGTTGGAAATCACGCGGCGACGCAAGAACTATTGGCGCCTCGCCGGGCATGCGACGGTGGACGGACGGCGCGTGGCGGAGGCGGAATTGTCCGCCATGGAGATGCCTGCGTGACGCCGGACGTGCCCGCGGACCGGGTCGGCCTGATCGCCGGCAGCGGCCGCTTTCCATTAATATTCGCCCGCAACGCGCGACAGGCCGGGGTACGCGTCATCGCGGTGGCTCACCACGGGGAAACGGACCCGGAGATCGAGCAGTTCGCCGCGGAGGTCACCTGGATCCGGGTGGGCCAGTTGGGGCGGATCATCCGGACCTTCCACAAGGCCGAGGTCCGTCACGCCGTCATGGCGGGCGGCATCCGCAAGGTGCGCATGTTCTCGAACTTCAGGCCCGATCCCAGAGGCTTGGCACTGTTGGCGCGGATGCGGCGCCGCGACGACGACCACCTGTTGCGCGGGGTCGCCGGGGAGCTCGAGGGCGAGGGCATCCGGGTGGTGCCTTCAACGATTTTCCTCGAACGCATCATTCCCGGAACGCCGGGCGTGTTGACCCGCACCGAGCCGAGCGAACAGCAATGGCGGGACGTGCGTCAGGGAATCCCCATGGTGAAGACGCTCGGACGCATGGGCATCGGTCAAACCCTGGTGCTGAAGGAGGGGGTCGTCTTGGCCGTCGAGGCCATCGAGGGCACGGATGCCGCCATCCGTCGCGGTGGCGACGCTGTGGAAGGCTCCATCGTGGTGGTCAAGATGAGCAAGCCGGACCAGGACCTGCGCTTCGACGTGCCCGCCATCGGCCCGGGGACCATCGAGGTCCTGCGGGAAGTCGGGGGCGGCGTGCTCGCGGTGGAGTGCGGGCGGTCGATTCTGCTGGACAAGGAGGAGTTGCTGGCGGCCGCCGACGATGCGGGCATCGCGGTAGTGGCGGCGGCTTCGGAGCCGGAATGAGCGAGCGGGACCCCATCGCGGTGGGCGTGATCGGCGTGGGCTACGCCGGCAGCCTCCATGCGACCAAGTACGCGTCCTTGCCCGCGGCCGAGCTTGTGGCCGTGGCCGACATCGACGAACGGCGCGCGCAAGAGGCCGGGGCACGTTACCAGGTGCACGCGGTCACCGATTTCCGGCGGATGCTGGAACGCGTGCGCTGCGTGAGCGTTGCCGTGCCGACGCAGCAGCACTACTCGGTCGCCCGCGCTTGCCTGGAGGCGGGAGTCGACGTGCTCGTGGAAAAGCCCATCACTGCGACGGTGTCCGACGGTTGCGAGCTGGTGAAGGCCGCGCGGCGCCACGGACGCGTCCTTCAGGTGGGGCACCTGGAGCGCTTCAATCCGGTGGTGCGCGCACTCTCCTCGGTGATCTCGGCGCCGCGGTTCGTGGAGTGTCACCGGCTGGCGCCGTTCATTGCCCGGGGCACGGACGTCGACGTGGTGCTGGACCTGATGATTCACGACATCGACGTGATCTCCAGCCTGGTGCACGCGCCCGTGGCCCAGATCGACGCCACCGGCGTCACCGTGCTCACGGAAAGGCCCGATATCGCCAACGCGCGCATTCGTTTCGAGGACGGATGCGTCGCCAACGTAACCGCGAGCCGGGTGTCGATGAAGCGCGAGCGCAAGATCCGCTTCTTTCAGCACGACGCGTACATATCGCTGGACTACGACGCCAAAAAGGCGCAGGTGTACCGCATGGAGGACCGGAGCCGCGGCTGGGACGGCATCTCGGGACAGACCATCGTGACCGAGAACGGCGACGCCCTCCGGGACCAGATCGAATCGTTTCTGGAGTCGGTGGCGACCCGCGGGGATCCGGTGGTGAGCGGGGAGGACGGGTTGCACGCCCTGCGGATCGCCTCCGCGATCAGCGAGCGCTTGTGATGACGGACCAGGCGTGCCCGGACGAGCGGCCGGCAGAGGTGATGCTGGTGTGCGGGGAAGCCTCGGGCGACGCCCGTGGGGCCGAGTTGGTACGGAGCCTGAGGCAGCGCAACCCGACGGTGGAGCTTTTCGGCATGGGCGGCGCCGGCCTGCGCCAGGCGGGGATGAAGGTGGTCCACGACTTCGCCAAGGTATCAGGCGTCGGGCTGTCGGAAGTGCTGGGCAGCCTGCGCCACGTCTGGCTGGCTTACCGGCTCCTGCGGCGCCTGCTGCTGCGCACGCGCCCGGCCCTGCTCATCCTCATCGACTTTCCCGAGTTCAACATGCGCCTGGCGCGCCTCGCCCGGCGCCACGGCATCACCGTGCTCTACTACATCAGTCCGCAGGTGTGGGCCTGGCGCCGCTACCGCATCCGCCAGCTCGCCGCTTGCGTGGACGCCATGGCCGTGGTGTTCCCGTTCGAGGAGGACCTGTACAAGTCCTCGGGGGTGCGAACGGTGCACTTCGTCGGACACCCCCTGGTGGACGCCGTCCAGCCCAGCCGGGATCGCGAGACCAGCCTTCACGGGTTGGGGCTGGAAGGCGCGAAGCTCACCGTGGCGCTCATGCCCGGCAGCCGGCACAAGGAAGTGGCCTCGCTCATCGGTCCCATGCTGGAGGCGGCGCGGGGTCTGGCGCGTGAGCGCGAGGTCCAGTTCGTTCTGATACGGGCCAGCACCATCGAACCCGGCGCGTTGGAGCAGGCCGTGGCCGAAGCCCCCTTCACCGTGCGCATCGCCGACGGCGACGCCTACAACATGCTGGCGGCGGCGGACCTCGTGTGGGTGGCCTCCGGGACCGCGACCCTGGAGGCGGGCCTGCTCAGGAAGCCCATGGTCATCACCTACCGTCTGTCGCCGCTGAGCTATTGGCTCGGGCGTCTGCTCATTCGGGTGGAGCATATCGGCATGGTGAACATCATCGCGGGCGAACGGGTGGTGCCCGAGTTGATCCAGAGCGAGGTCACGGCCGAGAGGATTCTGGCCGAAACACGGCGTCTGCTCCGGCCCGAGGTTCACCGGGCGGTGGTGGCGAAGCTCGAGGCGGTGCGCCGGCGCCTGGGTCCTCCGGGTGCTCCCGGACGGGTCGCGGACATGGCCATGCGGTTGCTGGCACGCGAGGGCACGGGAGCGCCGTCATGACACCCTACCGGCGTTTGCTCGGATACCTGCGGCCTTACTCGTGGCCGCACTTCTGCGCCGCGATCGCGTGCATGCTGCTGTTCAGCGCATCCACGGCCGCGCTCCCCTTCGTCGTGCGGGACATGGTGGACCGGATGTTCGTCAGCAAGGACCCCGGGATGCTGATCTACATTCCCCTCATGGTGGTGCTGGTCTTCGCTGTTCGCGGCGCGTCCAACTTCGGCCAGATCTACCTGATGGACTACGTCGGCCATCGGATCATTCGCGACCTGCGTTCCGCGCTGTGCGAGAAGCTCCAATGGCTCTCGCTGGCCTATATCCATCGCAATCCAACGGGCACGCTTCTCTCCCGTGTCACCAGCGATGTGGGTTTGGTTCGGGTCGCGCTCACCAGCGCCGTCGCATCGCTGGCGCGCAACACGACCTCCGTGACCGCGCTGACCCTGGTGGCCTTCTACATGGACTGGGTGCTCGCGTCCATCGCCTTCGTGGCCTTTCCCGGCGCCGTCCTCCCCGTGCGGCGGCTCACGAGGCGTGTCCGCACGGCCACCCGGCAAAGCCAGGCCAGCACCGGAACCCTTGCCGCGATCCTCCAGGAGAGCCTCCAGGGGAGCCCCATCGTGAAGGCCTTCGGCATGGAGCGATACGAGCTGGAGCGCTTCAACCGCGAGAACCGGGAGGTCCTGCGCCACAGCATGAAGGCGAGTCGCGCCCGCGCCATCATTCCCTCGGTCATGGAAGTGCTGGCGGCCATCGGCATCGCCGGCGTGCTGTGGTACGGGGGCGCCTCGGTCATGGCCGGCGGGCGCACCGCCGGCGAATTCTTCGCCTTCATCACCGCCATGCTGCTGGTCTACGAACCCTTCAAGCACCTGAGCCGCACGCTGCCGGAGATCCATCAGGGCATTGCCGGGGGCGAGCGGATCTTCGACGTGCTGGACGCGCCGCTGGACATCGCGGACGATCCGGACGCGGTTCCCGCCGAACCGTTTGCCGATCGCATCTCGTTCCGGCAAGTGAGCTTTGGGTATCGCGAGGGGCCCGTCCTCAAGGGCATCGACCTGGAGATACGGCGCGGCGAGACGGTGGCTCTGGTGGGCACAAGCGGCGCGGGCAAGACGACGCTCTCGGCCTTGCTGCCGCGTTTCTACGACGTCACCTCGGGCGGCATCGCCCTCGACGGAACGGACGTGCGCAAGCTCACCCTCGCGTCGCTCCGGCGCCAGATCGCCATCGTCACCCAGCATACCTTCCTGTTCAATGACAGCGTGCGCAACAACATCTCCTACGGCGATCCCTCCAAGGACATGGAAGAGGTGGTCCGCGCCGCCAAGGCGGCTCATGCCCACGACTTCATCATGGAGTTGCCCATGGGGTACGATACCGTCATCGGAGAGTTGGGAATGAAGCTGTCCGGAGGACAGCGGCAGCGCATCGCCATCGCCCGGGCGGTGCTCAAGAACGCGCCGATCCTGATCCTCGACGAAGCCACTTCCGCGTTGGACTCCGAGTCGGAGCGGCTCGTGCAGGATGCCCTCGACGCGCTCATGGAGAACCGCACCAGCCTCGTGATCGCCCACCGCCTGTCGACCATTCGCAACGCCACTCGCATCGTGGTCCTCGCCAAGGGCGCCGTCGTGGAGGAGGGCACCCACAAGGACCTGCTGGCCCGACGGAAGGAATACAGCCGCCTCTATCATTTGCAGGCCATGGAAGGCAGTGCGACGGAAAGGAAGTACCTGCACTGACGCCGGCCGCTCTCCCACGTAGACCGGCGGCGATCGACGGAGCCGGAACGGGTGTTGAGTCTCTACAATACGGTGTGGCACGCAGGCCTCATGCTCGCGCTCTTGGCGTGGCCCCTGCTGTTGATCCTCCCGCGGCGTCCGTACCGGGGCCTGCGCGAGCGTTTCGCCGCCTATCCGGGTGCGCTGCGCGACTCACTCGCCGGTTCCCGCCCCATCTGGGTTCATGCCGCTTCCGTGGGCGAGGTACGTTCAGCCGCCGCGCTGCTTCGGCGCATCAAGGCGCGCTGGCCGGAACGCAAGCTGCTGCTCTCCACGGTCACCGCCACCGGCCGTCAGACCGGATGGGAAAACCTTCCCCACGTGGACGCCGTCACCTACCTGCCGCTGGACCTGCCGTGGCTGGTCTCGCGCAGCCTTCGGTGCCTCCGTCCGGAGGTGATCATCGTGCTGGAAACGGAGATCTGGCCCAACTTCATCCACGCGGCGCACCGGCAGCGCATCCCGCTGGTGGTGCTCAGCGGCCGTCTGTCGCCGCGCGGCGCGGCCCTCTTCAAACGGTTCCAGGGACTCTTCCGCCCCGCGCTGGAGCGGGTGTCCGCCTTCGGCATGCAGGACGACGAGAATGCCGCGCGCCTGCTGGATCTGGGAGTGGACCCTGCCAGGGTGACGGTTACCGGCTCCCTTAAGCACGCGCCGGACGCGGCGGCGGAGGAGCCGCCCGCGGACCTGTCAGGCTTCGGCCCGGGCCCCGTGGTGGTGGCGGGCAGCACGCACCGGGGAGAGGAAGAGGTGCTGCTGGATGTCCTGCCTGGCTTGCGCCGCCGTTTCCCGGGCCTGTTGATGGTCCTCGCTCCGAGGCATCCCGAGCGGTTCGCCGAGGTGGAACGCCTGCTGCGGCAACGCGAGCTGCGTTACCAGAAGCGGACTGAATTCACCGGCGTCGGGTCCGAGGAGGTCGGCGTGCTGCTGCTGGATACGCTGGGCGAGCTGCCGCGCGTGTACGGCCGCGCGGACGTCGCGTTCGTGGGCGGCACCCTGGTCCCGGCGGGAGGACACAATCTCCTGGAACCGGCGCGTTGCGCCAAACCGGTGCTGTTCGGTCCCCATCACGCCAACGTCGCCGGCATCGCCCGCGCTCTCCTGGAAGGAGGCGGCGGCGTCGAGGTGCGCGGCCCCGAGGACCTCCAGGCGGAGATCAGCGGCCTGTTGGAAGATCCCGGTCGGGCGGCGGCGGTGGGCCGCGCCGCCGCCCGGGCCGCGGCGGCGGACGCGGACGTCCTGCCGCGGAGCCTGAAACTGGTGTGCCGCCAAATTCGGCACGCCGCCTCCCGGGGTGCCCTTGGCTAGTGGGCCGGCACGATGGGTGCGCGACGCCTGGCAAGGGCGCGGCGCGGCGGCCCGCATCCTGTGGCTGCTGCTGTGGCCGTGGAGCCTGGTCTACCGTGCCGTGATTGGGCTGCGAAACCTGCTGTACGACGTCGGGGTGCTGCGTTCCCGGAGACTCCCGGTTCCGGTGGTGTGCGTGGGCAACCTCACCGTGGGCGGCACCGGCAAGACCCCCACGGTCCTGTGGCTGTCCCAGGCCCTGCGGCAGCGCGGCCTCGGGACGACGATCCTGACCCGAGGTTACGGCGGCGCCGGCACGGCCGCCGTGATCGAGCCCGAGGATGCCGGGAAATGGCTTGACGAGGCCGCCGGCAGGCTTCTGGTCTACGGCGACGAACCGGCCATGATGAGCGCCCTGTACGGCCAGAGGGTGGGTGTGGGCGCGGACCGCTACCGTGTCGGCCTGGAGTCGGGCCGGGACCCGCTGAAAGCGCACCTCTTCGTGCTGGACGATGGATTCCAGCACCGGCGGCTCGAGCGGGACCTCGACATCGTCCTCGTGGGGTCCGACTGCGAGGGGTCGCTCCTGCCGGCGGGGCCGTTTCGAGAGCCGGTCCGGGCGTTGCGCCGCGCCCGTGTCGTCGTGGTGACCGGGGCGCACGACCGCTGGCGGAAACGGCTCGAGCGCCGTTTCGACTCTTCCAGGGTCTTCTTTGGAAACCGGCGGCCGCGCGCCGTGCTCATGCGCACCGAGAGCGGCCACCGGGAGCTGACGCTGGCCGCTCTCGCCGGCGCCCGGGTCCTGGCGGTGGCCGCGATAGGCGACCCGGCGCCTTTCTACGCCATGCTCCGCGAGTGCGAGGCGGTCGTGGTGGACACGCTGGAGTATCCCGATCACCACACGTACACGGAAGGAGACTGGCGCGAGATCAACCGCCGCCCGGCGGAGAAGATCGTCACGACCGAGAAGGACTACGTCAAGTTGGCGCGGTTCCCCTTTTCCACCGGACGTTTGCTGGCCCTGAGAATCGAAATGGTCGTGGACCGGCCGGAGGAATTGCTGGATTACGTCGTCGAGGCGGTGCGTCCGGCGGCGCATGAATGACCGTGCGTACCACGTTTGCATTGCAGGGTGCATGAAGATAAGATCGGGCCGGTTGCCGTGCTGATGTCACGTTCGAACGCCGTGTTCGGACCTCGAAGAGGGGGTGTGCCATGGGTGACAGACTTTACGTGAGTGGACTGCCCTACGCCGTGACCGAAGCCCAGTTGCAGGAGCTTTTCGCGGCACACGGCACGGTTGCTTCGGCCAGGATCGTGACCGACCGCTTTACCGGCCGGTCGCGCGGTTTCGGGTTCGTCGAGATGGGCTCGGACGCCGAGGCCCAGGCAGCCATGGAAGCCTTGAACGGAACGGAGCTTCAGGGGCGTGTGCTCAAGGTGAACGAGGCGCACGAACGGCGGACACGGGACTCCTGAACGGCCCTTGCCGGCAAGACTGCAACCACGAAGGGGCGGCGGATGCGCCGCCCCTTCGTTTTGGAGAGCCATGGAAACAACAACGATCACGGACTGTACGATCCTGCCCATGACCGGTCGCGGCGCGGTCATCGAATCAGGTTACGTGACCGCCGTGGACGGCAACATCACCGCGGTGGACAAGGGCGAAGCGCCGGCAAGGGAAGGGGAGACACGCATCGACGGCCACGGCAAGGTGCTCCTGCCCGGGCTGGTCAATGCCCACACGCATCTCTACCAGGTGCTCCTGCGGGCGGTGTGGGAGGACATGCCGTTTCTCGACTGGCTTGAGCGCATCTACGGCGTGGCGCGTGTGCTGAACCCGGAGCATGCGGCGGCGGGCGCCCTGCTGGGCTGTCTCGAGAATCTCAAGGGCGGCGTCACTACCGTCTGCGAGCACAATTTCCTGAACCCCGGTCCGGAGTGCGCCGTGGCCACGGTGGACGCCATCACCGGGTCGGGTCTGCGCGGCGTGTTCGCGCGCACGGTCATGGACACCGGGGAGATCGTACCGGACTGCACCAAGGAGACCCCCGAGACCGCCTTCGGGCGCATCGAGGATCTAATGGCGCGTCAGGGCGGCGGCGACCCGCGGTTGACCTTCCGCACCGGACCCAACACGCCGCCCATCAACGCCTCCCCCGACCTCCTGCGGGAGATCCGCCGGTTCGCGGACGCCCATTCCATCGGCATCAGCGCCCACGTGGCGGAATCGGCCTCCGTGGTGGAGGTGACGCGCCGGACGCTGGACCGCGCCGGCGTGGTCGAGCACCTGAAGGACTTCGGCATTCCCGGCGAGGACGCGATCTTCGCCCACAGCGTCCACCTGTCCGCCGACGAGATCCGCCATCTGGCGGGGACCCGCACGGCGGTGTCGCACAACCCCGTGAGCAACATGATGCTTGGGGACGGCATCGCGCCCGTGGTGGAGATGCTGGAGGCCGGCGTCCGGGTCGGCCTGGGCACGGACGGCGCGGCGAGCAACCACGGCCAGGACCTGTTCGAGACCATGAAGGCCGCGTCGCTGCTGCAGAAAGTCAAGCACCAGGACGCCGGCGTCATCGATCCTTACAGCGTTCTGTGCATGGGCACGATCGACGGCGCCCACGCGCTGGGCCTCGGGTCGGTCTGCGGCACGGTGGAGGTTGGCAAGCGCGCGGACCTGATCCTGGTGGACGTGGACAAGCCGCATTTCCAGCCGGTGAACGACCTGGTGAGCCAGTTGGTGCATTGCGCCAAGGCCACCGACGTGGACACGGTGGTGGCCGACGGCAAGGTGCTGATGCGCGAGCGCCGCTGCACCCTGTTCGACGAGGAGGCCGTGGTACGGCGCGCGCAGGCCGCGCGCCGCGACCTCATGGTGCGCATGTCCGCCGCTTGAGGCTGTTCCTTTTCCGGTCGCGCACGCGGGACGCCGGCGCGGGCGTTCGTGTGCGCCGATGGGTCAGTTGCGGTGCCGGTAGGTAATCCGGCCTCGGGTCAGGTCATAGGGCGACAGCTCGAGCGTCACCCGGTCTCCGGGCAGGATCTTGATGTAGAACTTGCGCATCTTGCCCGCGGTGTACGCAAGGACGTTGTGCTTGTTGTCCAGTTCGACCTTGAACATGGCGTTGGGAAGGCTCTCCATCACCGTGCCCGTAACCTCGATATTGTCCTGCTTGCTCATAGCTCTCGTGCTGGTTGCACCGAACCTCCTTTCGCGAAGCCCTCGTGGGCTCCCCTCACTGTTGCGATAGAGTAGCCCAAGGGGGGCGAATTGTCCATCCCGGCCGCGTCCGTGCCTGCCCGCGGCTACACGTTGCATTCGCGCAGTCCGTGTGAAAGACTACGCGGGTCGTGGGCGCCGATCGTCTTTTCCTGCTTCTGGGTTCCCTGTCCGGGTTTGCCGGGGTCGCGCTGGGTGCGTTCGCCGCTCACGGTCTGCGCGGCAGACTGTCGCCGGAGATGCTCGACATCTTCGAGGTGGGCGTGCGCTATCAGATGTACCATGCCTTGGGGCTGGTGGCGGTGGCGCTGGCATTCGAGCGCTGGCCCCGCCCCGAGTTCCTGGTGGCGGGCTGGTTCTTCGTCGCCGGCACGCTGGTGTTCTCGGGGAGCCTTTACCTCCTGAGCCTTTCGGGCATCCGTTGGCTGGGCGCGATCACCCCCATCGGAGGGCTCGCGTTCCTGTTGGGGTGGCTCAGCCTGGCGTGGGGCGCCTGGAAGGGATAGTCCGAGTCCCGCGGGAGAAACAGATGGCCAAGAACGGATACCGAATTCTCGACAGCGACATGCACATCATGGAGCCGCCGGACTTGTGGGAGACGTACCTGGAGCCCGAGTTCAGGCCGCAGGCCCCGCGCGGGGTCACCAGCGAGAACGTGCGCGACCTGCGCATGGTCCATCCGGACGGGAGGCTCTGGGGTCTTCCCGAGATCCATGCCGGCAACGTCACGCAAGGGCACAACTTCAAGAAGAACCAGGGTATCTACGGCACCCACGCGGAGCGGGGCTGGACCCCGGAGGTGCAACTGGAAGCCATGGATATCGAGGGCATCGACGTGGCGGTGCTCTATCCCACGCGCGGGCTCCAGGCCCTGAGCGAGGCGGACATGGAGCCGCGTTTCGCCGCCGCCGTGGCGCGGGCCTACAACAACTGGCTTCACGATTTCTGCGCCGCCGACCCCGCCCGCCTGCTGGGCGCGGGCATGCTGTCTCCCTTCGACGTCGACGCTGCGGTCGAAGAGGCTACCCGTTGCGCCCGCGAACTCGGGTTCCGGGGCATCTTCATGCGCTCGAATCCCGTCAACGACCGCAACTTTCACGACCCCTGCTACGAGCCCCTGTGGAGCGCCCTGGAGGAACTTCACATGCCCCTGGGGCTGCACGAATCCTCGTCTTCCGGCGTACGCCAGGTGGGTGATCAGTTCGAGCCCAACTTCATGCTGCGGCGGGTGTTCGCCCAGCCGGTGGAGCAGATGCTCGCCATGGGCAGCCTGTGCGCGGGCGGCGTGCTGGCGCGGCATCCGAATCTGAGGGTGGCCTTTCTGGAGGCCAACTGCGGCTGGTTGCCGTGGCTCCTCTGGCGCATGGACGAGGCATGCGAGAGGGAGGCCGACGTCTGGTCGCCGGACTTGGCGATGCTGCCGAGCGAGTACTTCAAGCGGCAGTGTTTCGTGTCCGTGGAACCGGATGAGGAGCCGGTGAAGTACGTCATCGACTACCTCGGGAACGAGCGCATCGTGTTCTCCACGGACTATCCCCACGGCGACTCCAAGTTTCCCCACGCGGTGGAAAGCTTCCTCGAACTCGCCACCATCAGCGCGGAAGACAAGCACAAGATCCTGTGGGACAACTGCGCCGCCTACTACGCCCTGGACCGGGACGCATGAGGGCGCGGCGGATTCCCGCACGCTCCCCCTCTCGATGAACGATACGGGCCGCATCCGACCGGCGCGCGGGATTCTCTTCGCGGGCGCGCTGCTGTGGAACATGTGCAACGGCATGTTGTTCGTGCTCACGCCGCTTTTCGGCGTGACCCTGGGGCTTTCCGTGCTCGACATCGGCTCCCTGGTGGGGCTTCCGTACCTGCTGACCATCGTCATGCGCTTCGTCGGCGGCGCCCTGGCCGACCGCTACGGCGAGCACCGCATGCTCCAGGCGTGCTATTCGCTGAACGTGCTCGCCGCCGTCACGCTGGCCCTGGCGGGCGGGTTCCTCTCGCTGATGCTGTCCAGTACCCTGGCGAACCTGTCGCGCAGCATGTTCTGGGTGCCGGCCCAGTCCATGGCGAGCCAGCTTTCCAGCCGCTATCCCGGCAGGATGCTCGGGCAGTTGTCGGCGGCCAACTACACCGGCCAGCTTTTGGGCCTGGCACTGGGCGGCGTTCTCGCGGGGTGGCTGGGATACGGCTACACGTTCGCCCTCGTGACCGCGGCGTCGGTCGCCGGCATGTTGCTGGGCTTCGTCCTCCCGCCCATCCGCGTGCATGGCGGACGCACCGTGTGGGAGACCACCGTGGGGATGAGCCGCCGCCTGCTCCGGGGACGCACCTGGCTGCTCATTTCCAGTTCGTGCGCGGCGGCCGTCCCCTTCGGCATCACCCAGTCCATCTACCCTGTCTACATGAGCGACCTTGCCTTTCCCGAGGGCTGGATCAGCGTGATCATCGCCGTGCGCTCCATCGGTCCGGTGGCCATCGGACTGGCCATGGGCTCGGAGATCACCATCGAACGCGAGAAGGGGTTCTACGCGCTCAGCATGGCGGGGTTGGGCCTCTGTATCCTGGCCAGCACATGGACGCAGGGGTGGCTGCTTCTGGGGCTCTGCATCGCCGGCCTGGGCATGGCCGGGGCGGTGGCGGACCTGCTCAACCAGGTCCAGGCGGTGGACCTCAGCCGCGCCAGCGACCGGTCGGCGGTCATGGCCGCGACCGGACTCGGCTGGAACATCTCGCCCATGGCCCTTCCGCTGGTCCTGGGCTGGGCGGCGGACACGTGGGGTTTCGCGCTGATGTTCGCCGGAGCCGGCGTCTTCTTCCTGCTCGTGGCCCTGGGGACGCCCATTTGGTACCGCTTGTTGCGTTAATGACATCAGCGGTTATCGATTCGCGAATATTAGGTAAGCCAGTTGACAAAGAGGCCAGCGGGTCAATATAAGGGAGTCCGGGTCTACAATTGAACGATATCTTTTTTGCCTTCTGAGAGACCGCGTAAGACCCAAGCCGGTTCGAGAGCCTCGATCGTCCCGCATGCGTTCGGCTTTCACCGTGTACTGTCGCGGGGTTGAAAAGAAGAAGGACGGAGGAAAGCATGAACGAAAAGCTGTACGTGGGCGGTCTGCCCTATGCGACAACGGAAGATCAACTACAGGACGTGTTTGCCGAGCACGGCACCGTCGTGTCCGCCAGGATCATCACCGACAAGTTCACGGGCCGTTCGCGCGGATTCGGTTTCGTGGAGATGGGGTCGGCGGACGAGGCGCAACGGGCCATCGACGCCCTGCACGAAACGGAACTGGGCGGCCGCAAGCTCACGGTCAGCGAGGCCCGACCTCAGGAACGCCGTGGGGGATTCGGAGACAACCGCGGCGGCGGAAACCGGAACCGCTGGTAGCCGGTCCCGTCAGGCGAGCATCTCCGGCTCCGCCCGCTCCTCCAGGCTCCCGTCGGACTTGCCGATGATGATCCGGGTGGCGAGCCCGCTGAAGATCCCGCAATCCACGACACCGCAGGTCCCGACGATCTCGCGCTCCAGCGCGGGCGGATCCTCGATGACGCCGAACGAGCAGTCCAGGATGTAGTTGCCGTTATCGGTCACGAAGGGGGTGCTGTCCGACGAGCGGAAGCGCGCGTCGCAGCCGAGGTCCCGCAGGCGCTCGCGTGTCATCTGCCAGCCGAACGGCACCACCTCCACGGGCAGGGGAAAGGCGCCGAGGCGCTGCTTCAGCTTGCTCTCATCGACGATGATCAACTCGGTGTCGCTCGCGGAGGCGACGAACTTCTCGCGCAGCAGCGCCCCGCCGCCGCCCTTGATGAGGTTGAACGCGGGATCCACCTCGTCGGCGCCGTCGATGGTCACATCGACGTGAAGCACCTCCGCGAAGCTGGTGAGGGGAATGCCCAGTTCCCGCGCCAGTGTGGCCGAACGCTCGGACGTGGAGATGCAGCGGATACGCAGCGACTCTTCGCGGATCCTCTCGGCCAGCCGGACGATGGCGAAATAGGCCGTCGAGCCCGTTCCCAGACCTACGATCATGTCGTGCGCGACATAATCCGTGGCGCGCTCACCGGCGATCTTCTTTGGATTGGGTGCCATGAGGGTGGATTGTAACGCACCAAAGGGCCCTGAGAAACCGCTTGGCGGCGAGCCGCCCGGCCCCCTCCGATCCCGAGCCGCGCCGGCGCCGCAACGCTTGAAAGGGAAGGTGGCGACGGCTAATCTTAGGCGATGCGTTTCCCCGGTTTTCTCCGGTCGGCCGCGGGCGCGCTGCTGCTGGCGGCCCTGGGGGCTTGCGCTCCCTTGAGCGTCGATGACGAGCGCAGCCTGGGCGCCGACTTCGCACGCAACTTCGAGCACCGCACCGAATTGGTTCGCGACCCCACCGTTACCCGGTACGTATCCGCCATCGGTACGAGGCTTCTTGAACGGGTCGGCCCCCAGCCCTTCACCTACTATTTCAAGGTCATCCCCAACAACGACGTCAATGCGTTCGCCGCGCCCGCGGGCCACATCTACCTTTACACCGGCACCATTCTCAGGGCGCGCAATGTGAGCGAGCTGGCCGGGGTCATCGCCCACGAGATCGGGCATGTGGTCAAGCGCCACGTCGCCCGCAACTTCAACCGCGCCATCGCCACCAACATCCTGCGTCAGGCGGGCACGGCCGCCGCCGAGATTGCCGTGGGCACCGACGCCGGGCGGGCTACCGCGGTTCTCGGGGGGATTGCGGCCATGGGGTACCTCAACACCTTCAGCCGCGAAGCCGAGCATGAAGCCGACGCCTTTGCCGTAGGACTCATGTACCGGGCGGGCTATGATCCGCGCGGGCTTGTCAGCTTCTTCGAAACGCTGCAAAGAGAGAAGGGCCGCTCCACGCCGACCTTTCTGTCGAGCCACCCGAAGACCACGGTCCGTATCGCCAATGCGCGGAAGCTGATCGAGCGGCTGCCCCAGGGAGTTCGCCTTGAAGCCGAGGACGGGGGCCGGCTGCGGGAGGTCCAGCGCATTCTGCGCCAAGGCGCCGGGAAACGAGGGAGAAACTCGTGAAACAGATCGGCATCACCTGCGAGGTCTTTTCTATTCCGTGCGGGCGGAAGGAAGCCCGCTGACCATTGGACCGGGCGCCCGGGATTGCCCTGGCGGGCAAGCAGAAAGGAGCCGAACATGAAGTCACGCGCGGCCGTTGCGTTTGAAGCCGGCAAGCCGCTGGAAGTGGTCGAAGTCGACGTCGAAGGACCCCGGGAAGGGGAGGTGCTCCTGCGTATCGTCGCCACCGGCGTCTGCCACACCGACGAGTTCACCCTGTCGGGCGCCGATCCCGAAGGCCTGTTCCCCGCCATTCTCGGGCACGAGGGCGGCGCGGTGGTGGAGGAGGTGGGCGCGGGCGTCACCACGGTGAAGCCCGGCGACCACGTGATTCCCCTTTACGTGCCCGAATGCCGCGCGTGCGATTACTGCCGCTCGGGCAAGACCAACCTGTGCCAGGCCATCCGCGTGACCCAGGGCCAGGGCGTCATGCCCGACGGCACCGGCCGGTTCATCCTGGGCGGCAAGCCCATCTTCCACTACATGGGAACGTCCACGTTCAGCGAGTATACGGTGCTGCCGGAGATCTCCGTGGCGAAGATCGACGCCAACGCGCCGCTGGACAAGGTCTGCCTGCTGGCGTGCGGCGTCACCACGGGCATCGGCGCGGTGCTCAACACCGCCAAGGTGGAGGCCGGCGCCACGGTGGCGGTGTTCGGCCTCGGCGGCATCGGCCTCAGCGTGATCCAGGGATCGGTGATGGCCAAGGCCGGGCGCATCATCGGCATCGACACCAACCCGGCCAAGTTCGACATGGCGCAACGCCTGGGCGCCACCGACGTGTTGAACCCCAAGGACTCCGACCGTCCCGTCCAGGAGGTGCTGGTGGACATGACCGACGGCGGCGCGGACTACTCCTTCGAGTGCATCGGCAACGTCGAGACCATGCGCGCGGCCCTGGAGTGCTGCCACAAGGGCTGGGGCGAGTCCACCATCATCGGCGTGGCGGGCGCCGGCAAGGAGATCAGCACGCGGCCGTTCCAGCTCGTCACCGGGCGGGTGTGGCGCGGCACCGCCTTCGGCGGCGTCAAGGGGCGCTCGCAGCTTCCGGGCTACGTTGACCGCTACACCGCCGGCGAGATCAACCTCGACGACATGATCACCCACACCATGCCGCTGGAGGACATCAACAGCGCCTTCGACCTCATGCACGAGGGCAAGAGCATCCGCTCGGTGGTTGTCTATGGCTAGGGCCGGACGCGCATCCACGGCCATGGAGGTCGTCGGCACGCCACGGAACCGCATCGAGGGCGTCGACAAGGTCACGGGCGCGGCCCGATACGCGGGCGACCTGGACATCCCCGGCGCCCTCGAGGCGCGGGTGCTGCGCAGCACCCATGCCCACGCCCGGCTTCGTTCCATCGACGTGAGCGCGGCGCTGCGCGTGCCCGGCGTGGTGGCGGTGTTGTCCCGGGAAGACCTGCGCGACATGGACCCCTACTACGGCCACTGCCTGCGCGACCGTCCGATCGTGGCCATGGAGCGGGTGCGCCACGTGGGCGAACCCGTGGCCGCGGTGGCCGCGCACAGCGCGCTGGCGGCCGAGGAGGCGGTCTCGCGCATCGAGGTCGAGTACGAAGAGCTGCCCTGCGTCACCTCGCTGGACGAGGCACTGGCGGACGGCGCGCCGGTGCTGCACGAGCGCGCGGCGGGTTCGGGCGACTTCCACGACGTGAACCTCTCGGACGCGCGCGAGCACCCCAACATCTGCCACCACGAGCACATCGAGCTGGGCGACGCGGAGCGGGGCTTCGCGCGGTCCGACGAAATCTTCGAGGACGTGTTCCATTTCCCCATGGTGTGCCACTACTCCATGGAGCCCCACGCCACCACCGCGCTGGTACAGGGCAGGCAGGTCATGCTGTGGTCCGCCTCGGCGCATCCCTTCCTCATCCGCTCGGAACTGGCGAAGCTCTTCGGCCTTTCCATGACCGACGTGCAGGTGGTGGTGCCCTACGTCGGCGGCGCCTTCGGCGGAAAATCGTATCTCAAGATCGAACCCTTGGTGGTGGCGCTGGCGCGGAAGACCCGGGGGCAGCCGGTGCGCCTGCAGCACTCCGTCACCGAGTCCATGCTCACCGCCCGGCGCCATTCGGCACGCTGTCACATCAAGACCGGCGTGAAGCGCGACGGCACCATCATGGCGCGCGAAGTGAAGATGTACCTGGACACGGGCGCCTATGCCGACAACGGGCCCCGGGTGGTGGCGCGGGCGGTCCTTCGTGTGCACGGCGCCTACCGCTGCGCCAACTTCCGCTCCGACAGCTACGGCATCTACACCAACTCCGTGCCGGCCGGTTCCATGCGCTCCATCGGCGGCCCCCAGTCGGTCTGGCCGGTGGAGGCGCAGATGGACCGCATCGCCGAAGCGCTGGGACTGGATCCTTTGCAGTACCGCCTGCGCCACCTGCTGGGCCGTGACGAGGCAATCCGCCCGAACTCCCGCGGTGTCGACGGCGACCTGCGCGAGGGGCTTACCCGGGTGGCGGAAATGGTCCGGCAGGCGGGAGCGCCCGCGGCCGGCAGCGGCACTGGTTACGCCGTGGGGATTACCGACAGCGAGGCCAACCCGGTGTCCACGGCCATCGTGCGTCTGCTGAGCGACGGCGACGTCGTGGTCATGGCCGGCAGCACCGAGGTGGGGCAGGGCGCGCGCACGGTGCTGAGCCAGATCGTGGCCGAGGAGTTGTGCGTCCCGTTCGAGCGGGTGATGCTGCGCGGCACCGATACCCACACGACGCCGTTCGACCGCTCCACCGGCGCCAGCCGCTCCACCACGGTGATGGGCACCGCGGTCAAGTTCGCCGCCGCCGACGTCCACCGCCAGGTCAAGGCCATTGCCGCGGAGCAGTTCGGGGTCGATCCGGAGCGGGTGATGCTCAAGGGTGGCGCGGCCTGGTGCGGCGAGGCCCGGCGGGATTTCTCGGAGGTGGTGTCAGGCTACTTCGGCATGCCCGGCGGCGAGCTCATCGGCCGCGGCTACGTGCGCGCCGGCGGCGGCATCTCGCCGATCCTGCCGATCTTCTGGGAGGTGGGCATCGGCGGCGCCGTGGTGGCGGTGGACCGGGACACCGGCGAGCTGACGGTGGAGCGCTACAGCAGCGTCGCGGACGTGGGCCGCGCCATCAACCCGCGTCAGGCCGAGGGCCAGGACGAGGGCGCCGCGGTCATGGCCATGGGCCACACCCTGTTCGAGTCGTTGATCTACGCGGACGGACAGCCGCTCAATCCCAACCTCGTGGACTACCGGGTGCCGGGCTTTCGGGACATTCCCGCGACCTTCGAGTCGTGCCTGCTGGAGAACGGCGACGGCCCCGGTCCCTACGGCGCCAAGGGCATGGGCGAGGGCGGCATCATCCCGGTGGCGCCGGCCATCTGCAACGCCCTGGCCCAGGCCACGGGCGTGCGTATCCACGAGTTGCCGCTGACGCCGGAACGCGTGTGGCGCGCGCTCCGGAAGGCGGACGCCGAACCGGCCTGAAAGCGAAGGCCGGTCCCTCCCTCTCCAAGCCCATGCGCTCCGCCATCGTGCTCCTGTGGCTCAGCCTCGGCTGGACCGTGCTCTGTTTCCTGCTTTACCGCGACCGGGAAGTGATCCTCCAGGCCAGCGCCCCGGTGTGGATCGCCGCCGTGGCCGGATGGATCGTCTACAGGACGGGCAGGGCTCTGGTGCGGCGGCGGCGCACCGCAGGCAAACCCCGGACAAGGAAGCGCGCCACATCCGCGACCGACTCCCGTGTCGGCGGCGCACGCCGAACTACGCGATCAACCACGCCCAGACCGCGAAAACGGACATCGTAACGGACGTCGATACTACCGGCTGATCATCCCGTCGATGGACAGCGCCCCCGCGCCGCCTATCAGCAGTGCAAATGCCATCAGGAACAGGGCGAGGCAGTATTCGATGCCCATGCCCTTGCGGCCGCCGCCGGAGAGGAAGAAGCCGAACTCCACGTGGCTCTTCCAGGTGGCCACCGCGAGAAAGATCATCAACCCCAGCGCCAGCGGGCGGGTGAAGAAGCCCAGGATCATTCCGGGCACGCTGAGCGCTTCCGTGAGGATGCCGATGACGCCGATCCAGACGGGGATGTTGTACTTGTCGCGCCAGTTGCCCGTCTGCCCCTTGATGCCCCTGCCTCCGAACCAGCCGAAGAGGTGCATTGAAGCGTGGGCGAAAAAGGTCACCGCCAGCCCCAGGCGCAGGACGATGAAGGCCATGTTCGGTTCCGTTTGAAAGATCGCGTTCATCCTTGTCCTCCTTCGGGCCGCGTTCAACAGGCCAGAAACCTCCGGACCGCGGCGTGGGCCGCGTCGGGGTTCACGAAAAAGTAGCTGTGCCTCTCAGCCTTGAGCTCGACGAATTCCGCTCCCGGGATTCCGCCGGCCAGCACGTCCGCGGCTTGCCGCAGCGAGGTGTCGCTGGTGACGTTGTGCTCGTCCGAGCCCACCAGGATCAGCGCGGGCATGCGGATCTCTCCGAGGCGATCCTTCACGTCGTGCGCCTGGCGTGCGATGACGTGCCGGAAATACTGTTCCACCGGGTTGAGGTGTGCCATCCGCACCGCCAGGTAGCCTTCCACGCGATGGGGATGCTTCTTGACGAACGCGTCGGTGAAGCCCACGAGGATGCCGTGGTCGCGCAGGTACTTCTTGTAGCCCCATTCCACCATCTCCTTGGCGATGCGCAGGGGGATGCCCGGCGTCGGGTTGACGGCGCGTCCCGAGGCGCAGATCATGGCGGAGACCCGGTCGGAATGATCAAGGGCCATGACCTGGGCCACCGAGCCGCCCATGGAATGGCCGCATACCACCGCGTCGCGCGCACCCAGGTGCTCCAGGATCGCCGCCGCGTCGTCTGCGAAGTCCTTGATACCGTAAGGCTCGGAGGGCCAGGTCGAACGCCCGGTGCCGCGGTAGTCGTACAGGATCACCTGGTGGTCCCGGGAGAACTCTGGCACTTGATGGAGCTTCCAAACGTCGCAGTGGCACGCCGTCTCGCTCAGGAACAGGAACGGACGCCCGGTGCCGTGGGTCTCGTAGTAGAGGGTAACGCCTTGTCTCTGGATGGTCGGCACGGCGGCCTCCGCGGACGCTTCAACGCGGCCGCACCGGGTAGCTCATGGGAGCCACGTCATCGATGGTTTCCCCCAGGGCGCGCCATTCGGGGACCGAGTCCCACAGGGGCCGGGCGCCTTCCTGGATCTGCGCCAGCAGCTCGGCTTCATCGAAACGCGTGGGACGGCCGCCTTCCAGCAGCGTCTCTCCGTCCACGATGATGGTCTCGATGTCGCTGCCGCTGCCGCCTTCCACCAGGGACTTGATGGGGTCGCGCACGGCGCCGAAGTGGGTGCGGCGCAGGTCCACGAGGATCATGTCGGCCTTGGCGCCCGGCGCCAGCCGTCCCAGGTCGTCGCGCCGCAGGGCCTTGGCGGCTCCCAGGGTGGCGGCGTTGTACACGTCGTAGGGTTTGCCGGCGCGGAAGCTTCCTTCCACAAGACGGCAGGCGAGGCCGGCCAGGCGCATCTCGTGCACCATGTCCTGCGGAAACGTGTCCGTCCCCAGCACCACGTTGATGCCGCGCTGCCGGTAGGCGTCGAAGGACTCCAGCGCGATGCCCATCTTGGCGTACTTGTACGGGGCGTGGGCTACCGAGGCGCCGCTGTCCGCCAGCATCGCCAGATCGTCGACGTATGGGTAGTGGCACCACGAGTGCCGGCCGTGAAAGACGCAGTGCCCCAGGATCACTTCCTCGCCCAGGAAACCCAGGTCGTGCAGGTACTGGATCGGCGTCACCCCGCGCTGGCGCAAGGTCGACTGGAACTCCACGATGTTCATGGCCGTGTGGAGCTGAATGCCGATGCCGAGCTCTCCAGCGGCGCGCTTCGTGGCCTGGAGCAGCTCGGTCGTGCAGGTGTCCAGTTGGCCTGGGTACAGCATGGCGCGGATGCGGCCGTTGTGGGCGCCGTCGTGCTTCTTGGCGTACTCCACGGCCTGCGCCAGTCCCTGCTCGCCGTTGGCCTCGTTCCAGTCCCACTGAATGCGTCCCTGGTCGTCGAGCACATAGGCGGCGCTGCGATAGCCGGCGCCGAGGTAGGCGCGCGCACCCAGTTCGCCGATCATATCCGTGAAGCCCTCGATCATGGTGCCACGGGTGCCCACGTCCAGGATGGTGGTGGCGCCGCCGCGCATGGCGGCCCACACGCCGAACTTCCCTTCGACCCCGGCCCGCGGCGGCGGCCCCATGCCCTTGGCGCCGCGTCGCATGGCCCCGTAGGAGAGGAAGTTCATCCCCAGGTAGTCACTCTTGCTGGCGTCGTTCAGCATGACGTGACGGGCGTTGGTGCCGGCGTGGATGTGGCAGTTGATGAGTCCCGGGCCGATCAGCCGGCCGCGCGCGTTGATGGTGCGGTCCACCGGTCCGTCAAAGGCGTAGCCCACGTGGACGATGCGGTTGTCCTCGTAGACCACCACGCCGTCGGGCAGCAGTTCATGGCCGCGGCCGTCGTAACCGACGACCCAGCCGCCCTGAATGAGTGTTTTCATGGTTGGTTCACCTCGTGATGCCGTCCCGTTGTGCTGTACTCAAAAGACCCGCGGACTGTCAAATACAGTGTTCCGGCCGACGTGTACCCGCCGCCTCACCCGGCTTCGTCCCCGAAAAGGGAAGGGGGCGGAGGGGGAGCGGCGCTGCCGGCGAGCCGGGCCGCGAGGTTCGTGAGGCGGCGGGTGGAGCGGGCGTTCCTCACCGCCATGCCCAGGGCGCGGGGCTGGCCGATGATGACCACCAGGCGCTTGCCGCGTGTCACCGCCGTGTAGATCAGGTTGCGCTGCAGCAGCAGGTAGTGCTGCATGGCCAGCGGAATCACCACCGCCGGGTACTCGGAGCCCTGGCTCTTGTGCACCGAGGTGGCGTAGGCCAGGGCGATCTCGTCCAGCTCGGTGAAGTCGTAGGATACGGTGCGTTCGTCGAAGACAACATGAAGCTGGCCCTCGTCCAGGTCCACCCGCGCCACCTGCCCGATGTCGCCGTTGAAGACCTCCTTGTCGTAGTTGTTGACGGTCTGGATGACCTTGTCCCGCGGCGCGTAGCTCCAGCCGAAGCGGCTTACCTGGGGTTCGGCGCCGGCGTTCAGGCGTTTCTGCAGCTCCACGTTGAGCGAGCGCGTGCCCAGACTGCCGCGGTTCATGGGGGTCAGCACCTGGATGTCCCGGATGGGGCTCAGGCCGAAACGCTTGGGAATGCGCTCGGTGACCACCTGGAACAGCTTGTCGTGAATCTCTTCCGGGGACTCGGCCGGAATGAAGTAAAAGTCCTGCAGCTCGCCGCTCCCGTCCGGGCTCTCGATGGGCAGGCCGTCGTTGATGCGGTGGGCGTTGACCACGATGCTGGAGGATGCTGCCTGCCGGAAGATCTCCGTGAGCCGCACCGTCGGCACTTGTCCCGACTCGATGACGTCCTGCAGCACCGCGCCCGGCCCCACCGAGGGGAGCTGGTCCACATCGCCTACGAACAGCACCGCGGCGTGGGCGGGCACGGCCTTGAGAAGCTGGTTCATCAGCAGCACGTCGACCATGGATGCTTCGTCCACCACCAGCAGGTCCACGTCCAGGGGGTCGGCTTCATCCTTGCGAAAGCCCATTTGCCTGGGATCGAACTCCAGCAGCCGGTGGATGGTCCGCGCTTCGGCCCCGGCGGACTCCGACAGGCGCTTGGCCGCGCGCCCGGTGGGCGCGCACAGCAGCACCTGAGCGCGCCGCGCCTCCACCAGCTTGAGGATGCTGTTGACGATGGTCGTCTTGCCCACCCCCGGGCCGCCGGTCAGCACCGTGACCTTGCCGTCGAGCACGGTTTCCACGGCTCGGCGCTGCGACTCCGACAGGCTCAGGCCGGTGGCCTGTTCCACCCATGGAATCGCCCGTGCGCAGTCGATCCTGCCCCAGGGCGGGGTGCCGCGCACAAGCCGCTGCAGGTGTCCGGCCACTCCGGCCTCGGCGCGGTAGAGCGGAGCAAGAAAGAGCGCCGGCTCGCCATTCACCGGCTCCGCCACGAGGTTCTCCGCCGCCACCTCAAGCCCGATGGCCTGCTCCACCAGCGCGGGCGCCACTTCGAGAAGCTCCACCGTGCGCTCCATCAGCTCCGGCCGGGCGCCCGCGCAATGGCCTTCGGCCGATAGCTCCCAGAGCACGTGGCGCAGGGCCGCGCGGATGCGGATCACCGAATCCTGCGGGATGCCCAGCTTGCGCGCGATGACGTCCGCGGTGAGGAAGCCGATGCCGTGGATGTCCAGGGCCAGGCGGTAAGGGTTCTCGCGGATGTGCTCGATGGCGTCGTCGCCGTACACCCGGTAGATGCGCGCAGCGCGCGCGTTGCCGATGCCGTGGGAGTGCAGGAAGACCATGATCTCCCGGATGGCCTTCTGCTCGCGCCACGCCTCGACCACGCGCTCCTGCCGTTTGGCGCCGATGCCCTCCAGCGTGCGCAGCCGGTCCGGGTCCTGCTCGATGACGTCGAACACCTCGGCGCCGAACTCCTTGACGAGCTGGTGAGCGAAATGCGGGCCGATGCCCTTGATCAGCCCGGAGCTCAGGTATTTCTCGACTCCTTCGAGGGTGGTGGGGGGAATGACTCGCAGGGTCGCCGCGCGGAACTGGAGGCCGTAGGTGGCGTCGTTCACCCAGCCCCCCTGGCAGTCGATCTCCTCGCCCGCGTTCACCGCCCCCGCGTTGCCCACCACGGTCACCAGGTCCCTTTGGCCGCGGGCCTTTACCTGCAGGACGCAGAAGCCGCTGTCCTCGCTATGGAAGGTGACCCGCTCGACGAACCCCTGGAGCTGCTCGGTGGTGGTCGGGGGCTGCCTGACTGCCTTGTCCCACATCGGGTCGATTCCGGACCTTGCGCCTCTGCTCGCGCGCTCAATCGTTGCCGCGGAATATCCTGAGTCCGCGGTTGATGAGCTGCTCGATCGGGTCGTCGTCCAGCAGCCTTCCCAGGCGCGCGCCCCCGCCTCCCTGAAGCAGGCGGGCCACGAGTTGGCTCCCCGGCCTCACCCGGACATCCGGCAACGTGCCGTCGACGGCGAAGGGCAACTCGACCTCGCCTTTGCCGTTGGTGAGGATGCCGAGCCGGGAAGGGGGCACCACGTCGGCGGACAGTTCCCGCGAGAGGGTCAGTACCCCGTTGCCCTCGGTGACGCCGTCGAGGTCCACCGAGCCCCGACCCACCACGCCGTAGTCCTTGGTCCTGAGGGTGATGCGCCCGATTGTCGCTTTGCCGTCCTTGGCTTCGAATTCCCCGTCGAGTTGCTCCAGGGCGGTGGTGCCGCGCGCGAAGATGTGCGGATAGCGGTCTTTCAGGCCGCGACTGAAGAGCCCGCTCAGGCCCTGGATCCCGGTAATGCCTTCGAGTGCCCGTTCGGCCAGATTGAACTCCAGCACCCGACCGCCAACGACCGCGGCCTTGCCGGTTCCGGCGAGCGTGGGCTTGACGGCGTCCCAGGTGCGCCCTTCTCCGGTGACGCTCAGATCACCGTCCAGAGTCCCCTCCACCGGAGGGATGCCTGCGGCGCCTTCAAGGTAGGCGCCGATGTCGATGCCGCGCACACGCAACGCCGCCTCGAACGGGAAAGGGGCGTCCCGCAGTTGCGCGCGTCCATTGGCTTCCACCGTACCGTCGAGAGTCTTGAGGCGCAGGGATTTCAATACGAGCCACGGTTCCGCCGCCTCGACGGTGGCCGCGAGATCGGTGAAATCGAGTCCCGGAAGCTTTCCCCGCGACCGGTAGTGAAGAACGGCGCCGGCAACCTCGACGCGCGTGACGGTGACCTCCCGGCGCAGAAGATGGAGCTTGAGCGCGACTTGCACCTCCGGAGCCTCGAAAAAGCGTCCGGAGCCCGAGGCGGTGTCTTCGGAAACGGCGAGGCCGAGGATGCGAACACGAATGCCGCCTCTCAGCTTGACGTGCACACGATCAAAGTCGACGGTGCGGCCGGTGCGCCGTGCGGCCGCGGCGATGATCCGGTCCTTGTTCCAGGCGATGATCGTGTCGATATTGTAAAGCGCCCAACCTAGCAATGCGGCGGCAACTATAATAAGGACCATCAACGCGATGATGAGTCTGCGCATGAACGGCGTCCGGTTTCTTGGACGGGCAATCTACACCATCGCGCCGCGGAACTGAAGGCAGGTTTTTCGGCGCGTAGCCGGAACACTCATGATGCCGCGTGGTTGCGCCGGGACGGAGGCTGGCCCTTGAAACGCTTTGTATCCGAACGCCGGGTGGAGTTCGCCGACTGTGACTCCGCGCGAATCGTGTTCTATCCCAACTTCTACAAGTGGTTCGATCGCGCCACGGAACGGCTGTTCGCCTCGGTGGGACTGACGTACCGCGCCATGGAAGAGCGCCACAGCGTCATCGGCCTGCCCCTCCTGGAAACCGGCGCCAAGTACCTGCGTCCCTGCCGGCATGGAGAGCGGGTGCGGTTGGAGAGCTGGGTGGACTCCTGGCGCGAGAAGGTGTTCGTGGTCCAGCACCGCATCGAGTGCGAGGGCGAGTTGGCGGTGGAGGGCTACGAGACCCGCGCCTGGGCGGCCCTCGCCGAGACCGAGCCTCGGTCCATGCGCGCCGTCGCCATCCCCGCGTCCGTCCGGGAACTGTTTTTGTAGTGGAACCCAGCGGCTCCCGGAGCAGTGAGCGTTGGGCGCGGCGGCTCAACTATCTGGCCGGTGCCTGCGTCTCCAGTTCCATGAGCGCGGCCGTCACCTACGTGCCGCTCTACATGAAGAGCCTGGGCTCTTCGTACTTCCTCAGCGGGCTCCCCCTGGGAGTGCGGGCCATCGGCCGCTTCGCCTTCGACGCCGCGGCCATCGTCGTGGCCGGGCGAGGGGTTCGCCCGCAGATGGTCCTTGCGCTGGGGGTCACCTTCACCGGTCTGGCGCTGCTGGCTTGTGCTTTGTTCCCCAGCGCCTATCCCGTCACCGCGGCGTTCTTTTTCATCGGCGCCGGCGTGGCGTGGGTGCAGATTGCGCTGCGGCAGATCGTGTTCGAGGGCGCGCCGGCGGGCCGGCGAGGACGCGCCCTTGGAATTCTGAGCCTCTTCCTCGCCTCGGGCCCCATCGTGGGCATAGCGCTCGGCGGCTTCGTCTCCGAGCATCTGGGATACCGCGTGCTGTTCGCCTTGGGGGCGGGTGCCGTTCTGTGGCTGCCGCTGCTGCTGGTGCGGCTCACGCCGCGCGAGAAGAAGCCCGAAGGCCGGGAGGGGTCGCTGCACGGGCGCGTGATCCGGGAGATCCTGCGCACCCCCGGCGCGGGGCTGCTGTGCGCCTCGAGTTTCTTCTCCCTCTTCTACCAGCCGGCGCGGGCGCTGGCGCTGGCGTTCTACGCCACCGAGTCCCTGGGCCTGTCGCTCAGCTCCTACGGCATCATGCGCGGCATCAGCCAGCTCGGCAACGTGAACGGGCGTTTCTTCGGCGGACTGTGGACCGACCGCTCGGGCGTCGGCGCGTGCCTGGCCGCCGGCTACTTCATCTCGGCGGCGGGCTACGCGCTGGTGCCGTGGACGACGGACTTCTGGTCGCTCCTGGTCGTGCACACCGCCGTGGGTGCCGGCGCCGGCATGGTGAACCTCGCGGGCCAGGTGGGGATACTGTCGCTGTTCCCGTCTTCCATGCGCGGGCAGGCCATGGCGCTCCACCGCGCGGTGGGGGACGTGGGACTGTTCCTGGGCCCCATGGTCGTCACCGCCGGCCTGGACGCCTTCGGCTTCTTCCCGGTGTTCATGGGCCTGGCGGCGGCGCCGCTGGTGTTCGGACTGTGGACGGTGCTGGGAAGGGCGCTGCCGCGCGCGAATGCGTTGCCGGACCCTTAAGGCGGCTAGCCGAGGTGGGGCACCACGTCTTCGGCGAGCAGGTCCAGGTGCTCCATCTCGTCGAAGGCGGGGTTCAGCAGCAGGTGCCGGGCGCCGTATCCCACCACCTCGTTGAGCTTGTCGATGACCTCCTGGCGCCCGCCCCACACACACACCTGGGAAGCCATGTCGGCGTTGCGGTAGCGTACGCCAAAGAACTCGCGCAGGCGCCGTTCCGCCCGGTCGCGGTCGTCGTCCACGGCGAGGTAGACGCGCTTGGAGATGGCGAAGGTGGCCGGGTCCCGCTTGGCCTCGTCCAGCAGGCGCACGATGCGTCCGTGCTCCTTGACGAAGCGGTCGGTGCCCGAGGACCCCGCGCCCATCCAGCCGGCGCCGTAGGTCACGGCCCGGCGCAGCGCGGGCTCGGCGTGGCCGCCGAACCAGAGCGGAAAGGGCTGCTGCAGCGGCTTGGGCTCCATGGCCACGTCGGTGAAGTTCCAGAACCGCCCTTCGAAGGTGACCCGCTCCTGGCTCCACAGCGCCTGCATGACCTTGATGCCTTCCACGAAGCGGGTGACGCGGTGCTCGGAAGGGTAGCCGAAGACCGTCTCGGGCTCCGGCCACATGCGCCCGCGCACCCCTCCGAGGCCGATGCCGGGCACGATGCGCCCGCCGCTCAACTGGTCCAGGCTCGCCAGGCTCTTGGCGAGCTGCAACGGGTTGCGCAGCACGGTGAGCAGCACCGAGGCGCCGATCCTGAGGCGGGAGGTGGCCGCGGCCACATAGGTCATCAGGGTGACCGGCTCCAGCATGGAGAAGTTGCTGAGGATGCGCTCCTGGGTCCACAGGCTGTCGTAGTCCAGTTGCTCCGCCCGGGCCACGAACTTCTTGATGTGGTCGGTGTCCACGGGGCCGCCGATGAACACCTGGGGGATCTCGATGCCGCAGGGGATGTGGCCGTCTGCCATGTCGTTACCTCGCGGCTTCCCGGATGGCGCGGGCGATACGGTCTTCCGATGGGCCGATGTATTCCTCGAGCGGTTGACTGTAGGGGACCGGCACGTCCAGCGTCGCCACCCGGCGAATCGGTCCCTTGAGCTTGTCGAAGCCGCTCTCGGCGATGCGCGCGGCGATCTCCGCGGCCACACCGCAACTCTGATGGGTCTCGTCCGCGATCACCACGCGGCCGGTCTTCTCCACCGAGACCATGACGGTGTCGAGGTCGAAAGGCACCAGGGTGCGCGGGTCCACCACCTCCACGTCGATGCCCTCGGTTGCAAGAGCTTCGGCCACGGCGAGGGCGCGCTGGACCGTGAAGGAAGTGGCGATCAGGGTCACGTCGGCGCCGGGTCGCTTCACGTCCGCCTGCCCGAGGGGCATGCGTTCGCCCTCCGGTACCGGTCCTTCCGTCTCGAAGAGGTTCGAGTGGTCGACGAAGACCGTGGGGTTGTCGCTGGCCACCGCGGCCTTGAGGAGGCCCTTCACGTCGCGCGGGGACGACGGCAGCACGATCTCCAGGCCGGGACAGTTCCACAGCATCGCCTGGGGGCTGGCGGAGTGCTGCGCCGCGCCGCCGCCTCTGAGGCCGTGCAGCATGTGGAACACGACGGGCGCGCGCACCTGGCCGCCGGACATGTACAGGACGTTGGCCGCCTCGTTCACCACCTGGGGCCAGGCTTCGAAAAGGAAGCTGCCCGTGGTCACGTCCACCACCGGCCGCAGCCCGGCCATGGCCGCACCGGTGGCCAGCCCGCAGAAGCCGAGCTCGGAGATGGGCGGCGCCGCCACGCGATCGGGCCAGGCCTTCTCGATGGCCGCGAACTTGAGCCGGTGCGGACTCAGGCTGAAAAACGTTCCGCCGATGAGGTGGACGCGCTCGTCCTCCTCCATCAGCTCGCGCAGAGCTTCGAGTTTCGCCTCGTGGTACTTCAGGTTTCGCATTTCCCTAATTCCGGTTCCTTTACCCGTCATTCCCGCGAAAGCGGGAATCCATGGCGGGGTGGGGAGGGGAATCGTCGTCGTGATTTACACGAACACGTCGGTCTCGGCTTCAGCAAGATCGGGGTAGGGGCTGTCGAAAGCGAAGTCCACGGCCTCGGCGATCTGCTCTACCACCGACCGGTTGATTGCCTCCAGTTCATCCCGGCTCGCCTGCCCGTTCTCCACCAGTTCGCGCATGAACCGGAGCACAGGATCGCTGTCTCGATACCAGCCGCGCACGTCCTCGGGCGCGCCGGACACGTCCCAGGCCAAATCCACCGTGGTGGGTGCCTTCACCACCGGCCAGTTGGTCTCGCTGCCCGGCCAGCGCACCGTCAGGGTCTCGATGAAGCGCGGGCCCTCGCCGGAACGGATCGCGTCGATGTTCTCGCGCAGTGTTTCGTGCACCACGCCGGCGTCGGTGCCATCCACCTGTACCGCGGGAATCTTGTAGGCCTTGGGCAGATCGGTGAGCGGGTAGGCCGCCATGGTGGACGACTGGGCCGCGCCCACGGCGTTGCCCGCGCCGTACTTGCCGTTGTTCTCGCACAGGAACAGCACCGGCAGTTTCCACAACGACGCCAGGTTGAAGGTTTCCGGGATGGCGCCTTCCTCCAGCGCGCCGTCGCCGAACAGGCACACGGCGACCTGTCCGGCGCCCCGGCTCTTGGCCGCGTAGGCGGCACCGGCCCCCAGCGGCAGGATGCCGCCCACCACTCCCGAACACTGGAGGAATCCCAACTCGCGCGGGCTCGTGTGGAACGAGCCGCCTTTGCCCCGGTTGTAGCCGTCGCGCCGTCCCAGGATCTCCGCCAGGAGCCGCCCGGGGTCGCCGCCCCGCGCCAGGATGTGGCCGTGGTTCCGGTGGGTGGAGAACAAGAGGTCGTCGGCTCGGAGCAGCGATATCGCCGGCACCCCGGTGGCTTCCTGGCCGATGTAGACGTGGTAGTGGCCGCGGAAGCGCCCCTCGTGGTGCAGTCCGATGAGCCGTTCCTCGAAGTGCCGGATGAGCAGCATCCTCCGGCACTGGTCCAACAATGGTTCCTTGGGTATGGCGGGGAGCATTTCGGCAACCGGTATAGGCCATCGGGCGGCGTATGCCAACCCCTCTTCAACACGGCGTGAGAAGGGTCGCCCACGGCGGCGGCGCTGTTTGACAAGCCTACCGGGGCGGGCTAATCACGGTGCGAGCAGCGAGAGGAACGCATTATGACGCTTGAGGAGAAGGTCGCCGTCATTACGGGCGGCGGACAGGGCCTGGGCCGGGCCATCACTCTGGCGCTGGCGCGCGCGGGTGCGAAGGCGGTCGTGGCCGACATGAACCCGGACACCGCCGAGGCGGTTGCCGCCGAGGTCGCGGACGCCGGCGGTCAGGCGCTGGCGGTACAGGTGGACGTGGCCGACGAAAGCTCGGTGGCCGCGTTGCGGGAACGCGCCCTGGACCGCTTCGGACGCGTGGACATCCTGGCGGCCAACGCCGGCCTGTATCCGCGTTCCATGGTGGTGGACATGCCCGAGGAAGAGTGGGACCGGGTGCTGGACGTCAACGTGGGCGGTCAGTTCCTGTGCGCCCGGGCGTTCGCGCCGGGGATGAAGCAGCAGGGCAGCGGGCGGATCATCTGCACGGCGTCGTCCATCGCCTACAAGGGCGCCGCCGGCCACTCCCACTACGCCGCGTCCAAGGCCGCCACGCTCGGTTTCGTGCGCGGGCTGGCCCGTGAGCTGGCGCCCCACGGCATCACCGTGAACGCGGTGGCGCCGGGGACCGCCAACACCGCCATGCCGCGCCAGCACCGCTCCGAGGAATCACTGCGGCAGCGGGGCGCCCAAACGCCGCTGGGCCGCATCGCGGAACCGGAGGACATCGCCAACACGGTAGCTTTTCTCGCAAGCGACGCGGCCGCCTACATCACCGGACAGACCCTGGTCGTCAACGGCGGAGACTTCATGATTTGATCTCCGGACCTGCCTCCGGAGCACCCTGACCTGGAAGGAACGCCCCTATGCTGAGAAGGAAGGTATGTCTCGTCGGCTACGGCTCGACGGAATACTCGCGCAAGTCCGACCGGCCGCTGTTGTCGTACTACGCCGAGGCCATGCAGAACGCCATGGCCCAGACCGGTGTCACCAAGAAGGAGATCCACGGCTTCTCCATGGTGACCCAGGCGAGTCCCGACTACTCGCCGTACGTGGCCGAGCAGTTGGGTCTGGAGCTCGACTGGGTGCTCAATGGCGACTGCGGCGGCGCCGGCGCCGTGTGCGCCATCCGGCGCGCGGCGGACGCCATCGAGGCCGGTTACCTGGATCTGGCTTTCATCGTCGCCGGCAACGCCTTCGACAAGAACGTCGCCCATCAGCGGGTGCTGGAATACCAGCGGGCCAACTACGTGGACGTGTACGGCTACGGCGGCCCCAACACGCTGTTCGCGCTGGTGCAGCGCCGCCACATGGAGGAATACGGCACCACCCTGGAGCAGATCGGCAAGATCGCCGTGAGCCAGCGCTTCAACGCCGGCCCCAATCCCCAAGCGCTCCTGCGCACTCCCATGACCATCGAGGACTACCTGAACTCGCGCCTGATCTCCGATCCCATACGGCTGTTCGATTGCGTGATGCCGTGCTCCGGCGGCGAGTGCGTCGTGGTTGCTTCCGAGGAGCGCGCCAAGCAGATCACCGACAAGCCGGTGTACCTGGTGACGGACGCCGAGAAGATCGGCTTTCAGGCCTCGAACATGCTGCCGGACAAGACCGTCACCGGCATGAGCGTGGTGGGCGAGCGCCTGTTCTCGGAGATGAGCCGGGACAACATCGACCTCCTGGCCATCTACGACGACTATCCCATCGCGGTCATGATGCAGCTCGAGGACCTGGGCTACTGCGCCAAGGGGCAGGGCGGCCCGTTCGTCGACGATCACGACCTCACCTTCGCCGGCGACTTTCCCGTCAACACCGGCGGCGGCGAGATCTCGGTGGGGCAGGCGGGGTTGGCCGGCGGCATGCTGCACGTGGTGGAAGCGCTGCGGCAGTTGCGCGGCGAGGCCGGCGACCGGCAGGTCAACGCGGCGCAGACCGCGCTGGTCACGGGCATCGGCTGGCTGTCCTACGCGCGCAATCTCAACACCACCGCGGCGCTGATCCTGGAGAGGAGGTCCTGATGGCCGGCAAGAGTCTTCCCGCCGTAAACTCCATTGACCGCGAGTTCTGGGAGGGGGCCGCCAAGGGCGAGTTGCGCCTCCAGAAATGCCGCGCCTGTGGCAAGATGCAGTTCTTCCCGCGCATCGCCTGCACAGGCTGCCTCGGTGGCGACCTGGAGTGGGTGCCGGTGAGCGGCAGGGGCAAGGTGCACACCTTCTCCCTCTGCCGGGTGCCCCGGAACCGCGCCTTCATGGACGAGGTGCCCATCTACGTGGCCGAGGTGGAGCTGGAGGAGGGCGTGCGCATGATCACGCGCATCGTCGGCGACAACCGCGACCAGGTGACCCTGGGCGCCCCGGTCACGGTTTCCTTCCTGGAGACCGAAGACCCCGACATCAAGCTGCCGGTATTCGAACTCGTATCATGAGCAAACCCGTACTCGAGGATCTGTTTGCATTCTCGGGTCGCAGGAACAGGAAGAGTTACAACCTGTACCAAGTCGCTATGGCGTTGATCGGCGGCCTCGGCGAGTTGATGGTGGCGTCGGGCGAGGTCGCTTTGGTAGTTATAGGCGTACTCGTTCTCTTTGCTCTCGGGTTATCGCAGATTGCCGTGGTAACTCAGAGGTTCAGGGATTTCGGCTGGACGGGTTGGACTATCCTTGTTTTCCCTGGACTCGTTCTCCTCGTTGTCCTTGCGTTTTCGTTCGACTGGGGTATCGGTTTGGTGTGGCTGGCTATTGCGGCGAGCATCGTTGTCACACTGGCGCTCATGTGCGTACCGGGCAATCGGGGCGACAACGACTACGGTCCTGATCCGCTCAGATGAGACACGGCAGCGCGCCGTGGAATGGTCACGGGAGTAGGCGCGCAGGTCGAACGTATATCCCGTATGGCAACCATCGAAATCTATAGCAAGTCCTGGTGCCCGTTCTGCCGCATGGCCAAGCGGCTGCTGGAGGAGAAGGGGCAGGAGTTCGTCGAGTTCGACGTGGAGTTGGACGCCGGCAAATACGACGAGATGCTGGAGCGCTCCCAAGGCAGATGGACCGTCCCGGAAGTCTTCATCGACGGCGAACTGATCGGCGGCTTCGACGAGTTGCGGGCGCTGGAAGCCAGCGGCGAGCTCGATGAGATGCTTGGGTCGTGAAACGATTGTCGCCGTCCGTCGTGTTCGTGTCCTACTAGTCGCCTGCAACAACCCTGACGTGGCACCGCCGGTATCCGGCCTATTTCTTTGCCTTGACGCGTTCGACTGCCTGGCCGATCAGGGTGGCGCGGTCTCCGGTTTCCCAGAGGGCGTGCATGGACAGCGAGGTGACGATCCACCCCGAGTCGGATTTGCCGAGTCGATAACTGTAGCGACCGCCGAGAACCCAGAGGGCGTCGCCGATCCGATGTGTCGCGGTGAAATCCGCCTCGGCGGTTGCCGTGCCGGCGGCGGCGCTGGTGACGGTGTGGTTCGTGACCATGTGATGGGTGCTGTCGAATCCGGGCAGGAAACCGGCCCAACTCTTGACCAGAGCATCCGCCGGCTGGGTCACCGGCTCGCCGCCGAAGAGGCTCGTATAGTCGGTGGTGATCTCGTCGGCCATCGCCGAGCGGACACGGCCCCAGTCATGCCGGTCCGCGCCGGCGGCGATGCTGGTGATCGCCTTGACGATCTCGACATGGAGCGTGGGTTCCGCGGCGGCGACGGTAGTGGCCATCAGAAAGCCTCCGAATGCCAGTGCGAGTAGATTTTTCATGATCTCTCTCCCTTCCGGCCCAGACCTGGCGGAAGCGCCGGCGGAAGGTCCGCTGGTGCATCCGCCGGTGCCGGGTATCAGCCCTTGCTGAAATGCTCGGCAACGACGTCGGCGGCGCGCCGGACGTCCTCGGGATTGTCATAGAAGTCGAACTGCGTGACGGCCTCGAGCCATTGCATCGTCGCCTCGCCGGTGAACCCCTTGATGAAGGTCTTGACGCCATCGGGGATCGCGGCGGCCTCGGAATGGACGACGGCCAGCGGCTTGTCCAGACGCTGGGGATTGTCGGCCGGATGATAGGTCAGCCAGCCTTCCCAGGACGCCTGATTCCACTTGTTGTCGTATTCGGGAATGGCGCCGCGCTTGGGATCGTAGTAGTAGCCGCCGATGGGCATCAGGACGCCCTCCGCGCCTTCGGGACCTGCCGCCCCAATGATCTCGCCACCCTTGGCCTCGGCCGCGCGGCTCATCGAGATCAATCCCGCGACACCCTTGGGGCCCCCATAGACGGCCTTGACCAGGGTGTCATTCTGCAGCCAGGGCGCGACCAGGCCGACGCGGTTGACCAGCGGATTGCCCGAGGCGGCATCGACCATGTAGCCCGAGGAGGCGCAGATGCCGAGCCCGTTGATATTCGCGGCATCGACTTCGGGCAGCCTCGAAACGAACCGGAAGGCCGCGCGTATGTCCGAGATCTTGGCGTCGGGATCTTCCTTGTAGCGGACCTGGTTGGCCAAGTCGCCGGACTTGCCCCAGCCGCGGAAGTCGAAGGTGAAAGCGGCAAAGCCCCGCTCGACCATCTCCCGGGCATAGACCCGCGGCATCTGTTCCTGGACGCTGGTCCAGGCGCCGGTCACGACCACCATCGGCAGAGGCTTGCCGGGTGCCGCCGCCGGCAGATAGAGCGTGCCGGACAGAGTTGCGCCCTCGTTCTCGAAGGTGACGGCGCGCGTCGTGATGTCGGCCAACGCCTGCGAGGCGGCCAGGCTTGCGGCGACCGTGATCGCTGTCAGAATTGCCGTAAGAATTTTCATTTTGCGGTCCTCCTGTCTTGATTCGTTGACAGGAAGATAGCGCCCCGCCGGAAGGATTACACCGGCGATTCTTGCGCAATGAGAGGTGATTCGTGCGGTTTTTCGGGTCAGCCCTGGCGAAACGCGCCTGGCGTCACCCCGACCCGATTCCTGAAGTGCCGGCCGAAGCAGCCGGGATCCGCGTATCCCGTGCGAAAGGCGATCTCGGAAACGGTCAGCCTGGTAGTCTTGAGCAGAACCTTGGCCCGGTCGATTCTGGCGTTGATCACGTATTGCAAAGGCGACGCACCCGTGGCCGCCTTGAACGCCCGGGCGAAATGGTAAGGGCTCATTGCCGCGACACGGGCCAGGTCCTTCAAGGACAGATCTTCACCAAGATTGTCCTCGAGATGGGCAATCACCCGCTTCAGACGCCGGTCCTCGATATCCGCCACCGCTGATCGCTCGGGGTTGAGCGATCGCGCCAACTGGGCGGCCAGCGCCCGCGACATCGTCTCTCGGTAGAGTGTTCCCGCCGCAAGGAAAGTCTCGGCACCCAGGATCAGCTGCAGGGTGAGCGGATCGAACGATCCGGTGGTCGGCTCGATAAGTTCCGGTCTTTCCAGGCCGACCTCGGCGAGCAGCGTTTCCTCGAACGCGATCGTCATCACATCGAGCGCCTCGTCGTACTCGCAGATGCCCGCGCTGCCCGCGGGGAGCACCCAGCCCTGGTGCGTCGTCAGCGGGCGATGGGATCGGCGGTCCGAGCCGACAGCAATCCGGTGCGTCGGCTGGTCGTTCAGGAACACGCCCAGCGTGAGACGCGGAAGATGGAAGCCTCCTCCGCCCGCCGCCAGTGACAACTTTTCCAGGAGGACGTCGGGCATTGCGTTACCCCGGGTTCAGTGTCCGGCTCCGGTGTCGTGTCCGGCAAATTGGCGTCAGCTCCCCTTGATGAAATCCGCCACTCGCTCGCCGATCATCATGCAGGTGACGTTGGTGTTTGCATGGGTGACCGTGGGCATGATGGAGGCGTCGGCCACCCGCAGGTTGTCGATGCCGTGAACCCGTAGCTGCTCGTCCACCACGGTCATGGGGTCGGACGCGGGACCCATGAGACAGGTGCCGGCGGCGTGGTGGTAGCTGTCGAGCGTCGAGCGCGCCCACCGGCCCCAGTCCTCGCCGCGCTTGGGTTGAATCGGCGGACCGTAGAACTCGGGCATGTCGCCGGTCTGGGTCAGCAAGTCCAGGAACTCCATGGTCGCCACCACGGCCGCGACATCGTCCGGATGCTCCAGCATCCGTGCGTCCACCCCCGGCAACTCATGCGGGTCCGCGCTCTGGAGGAAGACCCGGCCGCGGTTGCGCTGCTCCAGCAACGCCGCGGAGATGTTCACCGTCCGGCCCACACCCTCCAGCACGGTGGGCGGCCGCATGAAGACGTGGAAATCGCCGGTCTCCCGTGACGGGTCGCTCTTGGTGATCAGCCGGAAGGGCGGCACCACCCAGTCCACGTCGAAGCCGCCGCGCCCCTCGAAGCTCATGTGCAGCATGGCGTGGTCCTGGTAGTTCTCGCCCACGCCGGGGCGGTCGTGGAGCACCTCGATGCCGTGCCGCTCCAGCTCCGCCGCCGGTCCGATGCCGGAGAGCATCATGATGTGGGGGCTGTGGAACGCGCCGGCGGTAAGCACCACCTCGGTGCCCGCCGCGGTGTGCCGCTGTCCGTCCTTCTCGTAGTTCACCCCCGTGACGCGGTTGCCCGACAGGGAAAGCGAGACCACCGGAGCCTCGGCGATGACGGTGAGATTGGGCCGGCCCCGGGCTGCCTCCAGGTATGCAACCGTGGTGGACTGCCGCATGCCGTCCTTGATGTTGTAGGGGGACGTGCAAAGTCCCCAGGGATTGGGGTCGTTGACGTCGCCTTGCGGCAGCCCGAGTTCGCGGGCCGCATCCATGAACACCTGCACCGCCCTGGGGACCTCCTGGCCGAAGAGGTAGTGTCGCTCGAAGTAGAGCGGCCCGCCGTGACCGTGATCGGAGCTGTCCGGGTTGTCCTGGTCGTTCTCGAGGCGTTTCAGGACCGGCAGGACGTGCTCCCACGACCACGAAGGGTTCCCGGCCGCGGCCCACGCGTCCATGTCCGCCTTGATGGGGCGGATGACCGACATCACGTTCACCGAGGAACCGCCGCCCATGATCTTCCCGGCCAGGGAATAGAAGGTGCTGCCGTCGACCCTGCGTTCCGAGGGATACATGTTGATGTAGGGCGTCTCCAGCAGCAGCCGCACCCTCCCGGCCGCCTGCGCCACCAACTCCGGGATGGGCAGCGGATCGGGACCCGCTTCCAGCAGGAGCACCTTCCGGTTCGGATCCTCCGAAAGACGCGCCGCCGCCGCACAGCCCGCCGAGCCGCCGCCTACCAGAATCACATCGTATTCGTTTGCCATGACATTCCCTTCCCGTTCCGCGCCGTTGATCCCTTTCCGTATCAACTCCGCGGTTGCCGTTCAACAACACGTGTTGCGCGTCTTTTTTCTTGACACCGGCTCGCGGCGGACCTAGACTCGTATTGTCTCGTTCGCGAACGGACAAGAGCCCGAAACCCCGCGCGACGGTTGCGGGCTCGGTCATCAAACCACCAGGAGGTGTCAGATGACGAAAAACAATCCGCCCGACACGGGACGCCCGCTCTAAGCGGGCAGGCGGGGTTTCCCCGGAGGTTTGCCGAAAACGGCTACCGGCTGACCGTCCCGACTCAGGTGTTGGACAACACGGCTTTAACGCCGTAATACGTGAGGGGAAAAGGCAGCACAGGACAGCAATCCCGGAAGCCCGGCAACGGCAACCCGCGGCAGGGGAGCCGGACAAGAATGATACGCATCGACCGGCGTGGATGAACGCCGGGAGCGGGCTCTCTCGGGAGGGGAGCCCGCTTTTCTTTGTGAGGTGGGTTCAGGACTTCAACGAGGCAGAAACATGGCGCAAGAGGCAACCGAAATCTCCGGCTATCACGCCCACGTCTACTACGACCCCGACACCAGGGAGGTGGCGGGGCGTGTCCGCGAAGGGCTTGGCGACCGTTTCGACGTCGTCCTGGGCCGCTGGCACGACGTCCCCGTGGGTCCCCATCCCAAGGCCATGTACCAGGTCGCCTTCGCCCCCGGCGAGTTCGCCAGGGTGGTCCCGTGGCTCTTGCTCAACCGCGAAGGCCTCGACATCCTGATCCACCCCAGCACCGGCGAGCACGTGGGCGACCACCGTGACAGGTCGCTGTGGCTGGGAACACGGCTGCCGCTGCGGCTGGGGAAGCTGAGCTGAACGAAGAGAACGCGCGGCTACTGGAGTCCGCCGTCCCGCACCCGCAGCTTCGCTTCGATGAATTCCTTGTGCGAGACGCCGATGAGGTTGGCGATCTTGCGGACCAGGTACTCCTCGTGCTTGTCGACGTTGGCGTCGGCGTAGGCGACGGCCCAGAGGTACTCCACGACCTTCCGCTTCTGCTCCTCGGAGAAGCCGGTCTTGATGAGCGAGGTGAACTGGTAGTGGTCGATGGCGTCGTCGGCCTCCGCCTCGGCCAGTTCCATCAACTGGCGGGTTTCCTCTTCGGTGAGATCGAATTTGTCCCGGAGGGCGCCGAGAACGACGGCGCGCTCGCCCTCCGTGCACTCGACGTCGGTGCGCATCATCTCCACGAGAAGGGCGCCGGTGGCCACCTGGAGCCGGTGCTGGTCCGACTCGCGCACATCGCGGTGCCCTGGGTCGATCTGGTTCACGAAGAACCGCTGGATGGCCGCGAGCATCAGCCGCCGTTCCCGTTGAGATACCGCACCTGGTAGTCCCTCCACTTGTTCGCCGGACGGGTGATGTCGCCCGTGTAGGTGCCGAAGCGGCCGCGCCGGCGGTCGCGGAAATAGAGCTTCAGGGTCTGCTCGACCACGGGAAACGCGATCTCGTCCCAGGGAATGTCTTCCTCCCGGCACAGGCGCACCTCGAGGCTCTCTTCGCCGGCGCCGAACTTGCGCTCCCGCAGGCTGCCGCGGAACATCACGTAGACCTGGTTGATCTGGGGCAGGTTGATGAGGGTGTAGAGTTCCGCGATGTCGACGTCCGCCAACGCTTCCTCGCGGGTCTCGCGGGCGGCGCCCTCGATGGTGGTCTCGTAGTCCTCGAGGAAGCCCGCGGGCAGGGTCCAGTAGCCGTAGCGGGGCTCGATGGCGCGCCGGCACAGCAGGATGGTGTCGCCCCACTCGGGGATGCAGCCCACCACGATTTTCGGATTCGTGTAATGGATGGTGTTGCAGGAGCCGCACACGTGACGGGGCATGTTGTCCCCATCCGGAATGCGGAACTCCACGGGGGCGGCACAGGCACTGCAATAGTTCATCACCCACCCTCTCGCCGGCTTTGCCGGCAGACGCCGCGGGGCTGGTGTCCGCGCGGGTTGCCGGCACCCGGTTACTATAGGGTCATACCCCGGCAGCGTCAAACTTCGGCAGAGCAGCGCTTTCGTGCTATACACGGTCCCACGGGAGACGCCGTGTCCACTTCGATTGAACGCCTTGAAGCATGGTTCCGGGAGGCCGCGCCCGCGGTGAGTTTCTGCTCGCTGCGCTACGTGAGCGAACGTTCCGAGCACGTTTCCGTGCGGCGCGGGGTGGTGGAGCCCATCGCGTCGGGAGATGACGCCGGCGTCATGATCACGGTGGCGGACGGCGGGGGCCTGGGCTACGCGGGCACGTGCGACCTGAGCCGCGCGGGGCTCCAACGCGCCCTGGAACGAGCCCGCGAATGGGCGCGGCGGACCGAGGCATGCGCCGTGACGGACTTCTCCGCCGCGACGCTTCAGGAGGTGCGCCGCGGTGAGTACCGCACGCCGGTGGCGTTTCCCTGGGACTCCATGCCGTTGCCCGAAAAGATCGATCTTTTGCGCGAACAAAGCGAGCGGCTGCACGCGGACCCGCGCATCGTCGACTGGGACGCCTCCCTGTGGCACACGGAGACCGAGACCCTTTACCTGACCGCGGACGGAACGCGCGTGCACCAGGTCCTGAGCCACATGATCCCGGGCCTGGGCTGCACGGCCAACGACGGCTCGGAGACCGCCAGCCGCACTTTCGGCGGCCGGGGCTTCTGCCGCCAGGGCGGCCTGGAGGTGCTGGAGCAGACGGGTTTCTCCGAGGCCGCGCCGGTGCTGGCGCGGGAAGCCCTGGAGTTGCTGGCGGCGCCCAACTGTCCCACGGACACCATGGACCTCCTGCTGGCCCCCGACCAGCTCATCCTCCAGATCCACGAGTCCATCGGCCATCCCCTGGAACTGGACCGCATCCTGGGCGACGAGCGCAACTACGCGGGCACGAGCTTCGTCACCCCGGACATGTTCGGGCGCTACCGCTACGGCTCGGATCTGTTGAACGTCACCTACGACCCCAGCGATCCGGGACAGTTCGCGAGCTACGGCTTCGACGACGAAGGGCTCGCGGCGCGGCGCGAGCACATCATCAAGGACGGCATCCTCATGCGTGGCCTGGGCGGCCACCTGTCCCAGCAGCGCACCGGGCTTGCGGGCGTGGCCAACTCCCGCGCCACGAGCTGGAACCGCCCGCCCATCGACCGCATGGCCAATCTCAACCTGGAGCCCGGTGACGCGACCTTCGACGACATGGTGCGTTCCATCGAGCACGGCGTCTACATGCAGACCAACTGTTCGTGGTCCATCGACGACTCGCGCAACAAGTTCCAGTTCGGCTGCGAGCGCGGCACCCTGATCCGTGACGGCGAACTGCGCGAGGTGGTGAAGAAGCCCAACTACCGCGGCATCTCCGCCACGTTCTGGCGCAACCTCACCCACGTGGGCCGGCCCGAGACCCGCGAGGTGCTGGGAACGCCGTTCTGCGGCAAAGGGGAGCCCAACCAGGTGATCCGGGTGGGCCATGCCGCGCCCGCGTGCGTGTTCGCCGGCGTGCAGGTGTTCGGCGGCGAAGGCTGAACGGTGGCGCGGCTGTTCGTGCGGGTCTGAAACGCGTTCCGGCGACAGGACGCTCTCATTCGCGATGCAGGATTACTTCTACGAACTGGCGGATTTCGCCGAAACGCTGCTGCCGGCCCAGGAGGTGCTGCTCCTGGGTTTCTCCGGGGAGGAGTCGAGCTTCGTGCGCTTCAACCGGAGCGCGGTGCGCCAGGCCGGAGCAGTGGAACAGCGCCAGCTTGCGCTCCATCTGATCGGCGAGGGACGGAGAGTCGGCACGCACCTTACGGCGTCCGGCGACGCCGCGCTTGACCGGGAACGCGTGCGCAAGGCGCTGGACGCCGCGCGCGAGCGGCTGGCCGTCGTTCCGGAAGATCCCTACCTGCACTACGCGACGAAGGTCCGTTCCACGGAGAGCGTGCAGCCCAACCGCCTGCCCGAGGACGAGGGGCAGGTGGTGGACGCCATCGTGAAGGCGGGGGAGGGGCGGGACCTGGTGGGCATCTACATGGCCGGGGGGATTCACCGGGGTTTCGCCAACTCGTTGGGCCAGCGCAACTGGTTCTCCACCTACAGCCATCACTTCGACTGGAGCTTCCATCTGGACGGCGACAAGGCTGTCAAGTGCGCCTACGCCGGGTTCGTGTGGAATCCCGCGGAGTTCGAGGAAAAGATGGCGCAGGCCAAGGCCGAGCTGGAGGCCTTGCGCCGGCCCCCGCGGACTCTGGAGCCCGGACGCTACCGCGTGTACCTGGCGCCCCAGGCACTGGAGGAGGTGGTCGGCCTGCTGCGCTGGGGCGGTTTCGGGCTGGGCGCCCGGCGCACGCGCCGGACGCCGCTGTTGCGCATGGTCACGGACGGCGCCGTCCTCGACCCTTCGGTGCGCATGGTGGAGGACACGCGCGGAGGACTGAGCGCGGGGTTCGACGAGGCCGGCTTCCTCAAGCCGGACCGGGTGACCCTCATCGAGGGGGGAGAGCTGCGCGATCCGCTGGTGTCGGCGCGGGCGGCGAAAGAATACGACGTTCCGGCCAATGGAGCGAGCCGGCGCGAGTCGCCGGAGTCCCTGGCCATGGCAGGCGGCACGATCCCGCGCCGGGACGTGCTCGCCGCGCTGGGCACCGGCATCTTCATCAACAACCTGTGGTACCTGAACTACTCCGACAGGGACGCCTGCCGCATGACCGGCATGACCCGCTTCGCCGCCTTCTGGGTGGAGAACGGGGAACTGCGGGCCCCGGTCAATGTCATGCGTTTCGACGAGACGCTTTACCGGATGCTGGGCGACAACCTCGTGGGCCTGACCCGTGAAGTGGAGTTGCTTCCCGATGTCAACTCCTACGGCGGCCGCTCCACCCGGAGCCTGCGCCTGCCCGGGGCGGTGGTGGACGACTTCGCGTTGACGCTGTAGGCGGCCGGAAGACGGAGGGTGGCCCGGTCGTGCTTGCGGTGGCTCACTCGCCTGTGCTTCGAGGCGTTGCAGCCGTCGAAGCCAAGTGTTTTATTGATCCGAAGCGACTCGCAGGGAGGTAAAGATGAAGAGCAACGGTTACGATCGCAAGGCGGACGACCTCGGCAACATCGTCGGGCTTGAACACGTGAACGTTACCATACCCGACCAGTCCACGGCCGTGACGTTCTACGTCCTGGGCCTCGGCCTGACCCGCGACCCCTACATGAACGTCGGTCTGAACAACATGTGGGTCAACGTCGGCGGCCAGCAGTTCCATCTGCCCACCCGCGGGACCCAGAAGATTCCCGGCTACATCGGACTGGTCCTCTCCGACCTGGAGGCGCTGAAGCGCCGCCTGGCTGTGGTGGAGCCGGACCTCAAGGGGACCCGCTTCAAGTGGCGCGAGGCTGCCGACCACGTGGCGGTGACCGGTCCTTGGGGCAACCGGTTCCGTTGCCATGCCCCCGGACCGGAGTTCGGCGACATGACCATCGGCATGCCCTACTTGGAGTTTCTCACCCGCCCGGGCACCGCCCGCTCCATCGGCAAGTTCTACAAGACCGTGCTGCAGGCCCCGGTGGTCTACAAGACCGGCAGGGCGCGGGTGAAAGTAGGCCGCAACCAGAGCCTGATCTTCACCGAGACCGACGGCAGGATCCCCAAGTTCGACGGCCACCACATCGCCATCTACATCGCGAACCATTCTCGCGCCCATGAGTTCCTGCTGCGACGGGACCTCATCATGGAAGAGAGCAACGCGCACCAGTACCGCTTCAAGGACATCGTCGACCCGACGACGGGCGAGAAGGCCTTCGAGCTGGAGCACGAAGTGCGGAGCCTCTACCACCCCATGGTCGGCCGCGTCATGGTGAACCGGAACGCCGGGCAGACCCAGCGGAACTACATGCCCGGACAGGACGCGTATTACCCATAGGCGGCGTCCGTTTTCCTACGCCTTCTTGCCAAAAAGCTTTTCCATGCGTCCGAGGGCTGCGGCGATGTCGATCCCGGGTCCGTCCACTACCGGCAGAAGCGGGTCGGCTTTGCGCGCGAATCGTTGTACTGCCGTCTTGATCGTGAAGCGTCCGGGATCGAGCCTTGCGGTCACCTCGGTCCAACGGAGCGGGCAGGAGACGGGCGCGCCCGGCAGCGGCCGCAGCGAGAACGGCGCGGCGATGGTGCGGCCGTAGCCGTTCTGGCCGAAGTCGATGTAGACCTTGCCGTCGCGGGCGCGGAGCGGCCTTTGCACGGTGGCGATGTCGGGGAGCGCCTGCTCGCCGGCCATGGCCAGGAGGCGGGCGAAGGTGCGGCATTGCTCGTAGAGGTACCGCCGTCCCATGGGCACCAGCAGATGGAGCCCGGTGGCGCCCGATGTCTTGACCCACGCGCTCACTCCCAGTCTGTCCAGGATGCGTTTGATCTCGCGCGCGACCCGCACCACGTGTGTGAACGGGGCTCCCTTGGGGTCCAGGTCCAGTACCAGCCAGTCGGGGTATTCGAGTGAATCGAGCCGGCTGCCCCAGATATGCAGCGGGATCGTGCCGAGGTTGGCCACGTAGCGCAGGCTGTCCGTGTCGTTGACGATGAAGAAGTCGATGTCGCGCTCGGCGTCCTTGGAGTAGATGCGACGGGTGGCGATCCAGTCGGGCACGAAATCGGGCGCGTCCTTCTGGAAGAACGACTTGCCGTGAATGCCGTCCGGGAAACGCGTCAGCACCAGCGGACGGTCCCGGAGGTACGGCAGCAGCAACGGCGCGATGGCCGTGTAATAGTCGATGAGGTCGCTCTTGGTGTAGCCGTCCTCGGGCCAGAACACCTTGTCCGGGTTGGTGAGAGCCAGTTTGGGCGGGGCGGGACGGCGCCGCGGAGCGGTGGTTGCCGCCGGCGCTTCGGCCGGTCGTTCGGCGGGCGCGCCGGCCGGTGTTTCCGGCGGGTCTTCCCGGCGGCAATCCTCCGGCGCCTTGTCGTCGCGCAGGCCCATGAACGACGGGTGGCGCAGGCCACCATCATCCGTCCAATCGGCAAACTCCACCTCGCAGACGAGCCGCGGCCGCACCCAGCGGTGTCCGGTGCCCGCGGGCGATCCCGCGGCAAAAGGGGAGTCGTCACGCTCGAGCGCTATGAGCCTCTGGTGCACGGCGCGGAGAGTTCCCTGGTCGAAGCCCGTGCCCACCTTGGAGACGTACTCCAGCGCGCCTTGGCGGTAGAGCCCCAGGTGGAGTGCGCCGAAGTGCGGCCGAGAGCCGCCCGGCCTGGTGTAGCCGCCGATGACGAACTCCTGGCGTTTTCGGCACTTGAACTTCAGCCAATCGCGCGAGCGGCCGGCACTGTAACGGCTGTCCGCGCGCTTGGCGATGATCCCTTCCACGCGGTTCGCCGAGGCGGCGTGATAGAAATCCTCACCGCGCTCCGGGATGTGCTCCGTGTACACGACCACGCCGCGCTCCGGCACGAACATCGAAAGGCACTGTTTCCTCTGAGTCAAGGGGAGGGCGCGCAAGTCCCTGCCGGCGGCCTCCAGGCAATCGAAGAAGAAACCGCGCACGGGCACCGTCCGCGCCCCCTGCTCGATGTCGAACCGGTTGGTCAGGTGCATGCGCGGTTGCAGGCGCTGGAAGCTCGGCCGGCCGTTCTCGCCCATGGCGACGACCTCGCCGTCGATCAGGAAGTCGGTGGGAGCGGTCTTGCTCAATGCGTGGACGATCTCCGGATAGCGCCGCGTCACGTCGTCGCCCTTGCGGCCGAAGAGCGTAACCGCGCCGTCGCGGCGCCGGGCGAGGATGCGGACGCCGTCGTACTTGATCTCGAAGACCCATCCGGGATCCGAGAAAGGGGCCGTGCCGAGGGAGGCCAGCATCGGTCTCGGCTTGCGCGCGTTCCCTGCCGCCGGCGCCTTGAAACGCTTCAGTGTCCGATCAAGGCGCGCAAGCCGCGAACGCGGGTCCTTCCGTTCCTCCACGGTGAGGCCGGACAGGATGGAGGCGGGCAACGCCTCCACCGGCTCCACGCCCGCCTCGGCTCCATCCTTGCTGAACAGCAGCCACTCCTTGTCGCCGCGTCCCATGCGCACGAGCATCCACACCCCGCGCAGCTTGTAGCCCCGGAGCTCGAACTCCAACGTGCCTTGGGCGAGCTGGTCGAGGGGATCGGACGCGTGCAGGAGGCGGTAGGTGCCCTGGTCCCACAGGATGACGGCGCCGGCGCCGTAGTTGTCCCTGGGGATCACACCCTCGAAGTCGGCGTACTCGATGGGGTGGTCTTCCACATGCACCGCGAGGCGCTTCTCGTGGGAACGCACCGACGGGCCCTTGGGAACGGCCCAGCTCTTGAGGACGCCGCCCATCTCCAGGCGCAGGTCGTAGTGCATCGCCCGGGCGGCGTGCTGCTGCACCACGAACAGGCCGCCGCGGGAGACGCCTTGGCCGCCGAAGGCCTCCGGGGTGCGCTCGGGATCGCGCTTGCGCCGGTATTCATCCAGCGGCGCGGCCATGGCCATTCTCCGGACTGTGCATAACGTATGGAATTCTAAGGGTATTGCGTGGTAAACTCCAACGCATCCAAACGTGCGCGGATCACGGAGGCCCTATCATGGCAGCACGCGCCATCAGTTCCGGGACAATTTCCTTCGGCTTGGTATCGATCCCCATCAAGCTCTACACCGCGGCGTCGTCCGGCGGCATCGCGTTCAACTTCCTGCACAACAAGTGCGGATCGCGCATGAAGCAGCAGCAGTTCTGCCCGGTGTGCGAGGAGGTGGTGCAACGTTCGGACCTGGTGCGCGGCTACGAGTTCACCAAGAACCAGTACGTGCGCTTCGAGAACGACGAGCTCAAGGCCCTCGAGGAAGAGACCTCCAAGGTCATCGAGCTGGAAGAGTTCGTGCCGCTGGCAAAGGTCGACCCGGTCTACTTCGAGAAGACCTACTACCTCGGCCCCGACAAGGGCGGCGACAAGCCCTACCGCCTGCTGGCCGACGCCATGGCTGAGTCCAACCACGTGGCGCTCGCCAAGTACGTGATGCGCGGCAAGGAGGGGCTGGTGCTGATCCGCGCGGTGCGGGGCGGGCTCATGCTGCACACCATGTATTACGCGGACGAGGTGCGCGACTTCGACGAGATCGACCGGGGCCAGACGGTGCAGATCAAGGACGGCGAGCGGGATCTGGCGGTGCGCCTCATCAACGAACTGGTGCGCAAGGAGTTCCATCCGGAGAACTACCACGACGAGTACAAGGAACGGGTGCTGCGCCTGGTGGAGCAGAAGGTGGAGGGGAAGGAAGTCACGGCGCTGGAGCCGCAGGTGCGCCAGAGCCAGGTGGTGGACCTGATGGAAGCCCTCAAAGCGAGCCTGGAGCAGCACGACGGTGCGGCCAAGTCCAAGGCCAGGCCGGCGCGCGCGGCCGCGCGGACGCCCAAGGCGCCGGCGGCGGAGGCCGGAATCACTTTCGAGGAGTTCCAGACGGCGGTGGGCGAGTCCGGTCTGGAGGTGGGGGCCGCCGAGTTGAAACGCAGCTTCAACGGTCTCGCATCCCTCAAGAAGCGCAAGAAGCTTGCCGCCGGCGACGTGCGCGCCAAGGTGGTGAACCTGCGCAAGGACCTGGAGGTCGTCCGCTCCGACCCGGACCTCTTCGGCAGCGCGCCCAAGAAGCTCAAGGCCGCCCGCATCCCTCTGACCGGGCGCGACTGGGAACGCTACTGACGGGCCGCGCGCCGTCCGGCCCGCACTCGCCCACATGAGCGCCGAGACCAAAGGCCGGGCGCACCCTGTCCTGGAGGCGGCCCGCCGGCTTCTCGATGACTGCGCCATCGAGCGCGCGCCGGTGGACTTGGTGCGCCTGGCGCGGCACGTGGGCATCGGACGCATACGCGAACTGGACATTCGACTGGACGGCCAACTCCTGGAACACGGGGACGGCGACTACGAGGTCATCCTCAGCCGCAACGCGCCCCATACGCGCCGGCGCTTCACCCTGGCCCACGAAATCGGCCACATTCTCGTTGCCGATCACGAGAACGGCTCCATGAGCTGCGGCGACGGCCCCACCGAGGAGCTGTGCAACCGGGTGGCGGCGGAGTTGCTCATGCCCGACCGTTTCGTGCACGCGGCGATCACGGCGGACATGGACGTGTCGGGCTTCCGGCGATTGGCCACTCAGTTCCAGTGCTCCTTGGAGGCCACTGGCTGGCGCGTGCTCAATCTGGGGAAGATCACGGGCGCGTTGCTGGTCTGGCGGCAGCAGGACGGCGGCGGCCTGGAGTTGACCGCCGCGCCGCGCACGTTCGGCTTCGACCTTCCGTTCGACCCCGGCCATGTCCTTGAAGGCAACCTGCCGTTCGTGCGACAGTTGGCGCAACGAAGCGACGGGCCGCTCACCTACACGCATCCGGCGAGCGGGAAGCTCTACCGTGGCGACTATGTCCATTTGAACAAGGTGCTGTTGATGTTCTTCAAGACAGCAGGGGCCGCCGTCTCGAACCGCCGGCGGCGGGCGGCCGCGGCACCGGAGCAACGCGAGTTGTTCGGCCCGCGGGAGGTGGGTGAGTAGCGTCCTTCGACTTCGCGCCGCTGACGCAGCGCTACGCTCAGGACGAACGGAGTTATTCCCGTTCGTCCTGAGCGTAGCGAAGCGAAGTCGAAGGACGCGATTTTCCCACGGAAAAGCCGTACGGAGAAGGAGTTGTCATGAAGCCAATGGAGACCATCGATCTCACGGCTCTGATGGAGAAGACCGAAGCCGAGGGCAACGGCCGCACGGTGGTGTGGCAGGACTCGGAGTCCATCGCGTTCCTGAGCAGCGGGCGCAAGCGCCGCATGGACTTCCACGTGGACCCGAGCGACGAGGTGACGCTGGTGCTGAAAGGTGAACAGCGCCTCCATTGCCTCACCGGTGACGGCGAGGAAAAGGTCGTGACCATGGGTGCGGGGCAGATGACCCTGTGTCCGGGCGGCGTGCCGCATTCGCCGCGCGTCGACCCGGGGACTTGGTTCCTCGTTTTCGAGCGGGTGCGCAAGCCGGGCGAGCAGGACCGGTTCATGTGGTTCTGCGAGAGCTGCGGCAAGAAGGTGTACGAGGTGGACGTCACCGTGGGGAACTACAGCGACGACCCCGTGGGGCAGGTTCACCGGGAGTTCTACGGAGACGACAAGCTTCGTACCTGCGGTGACTGCGGCAGCGTCGTTCCCAAGCCGGAGTAGGCGCGCAAAAGGGCAGGGACGGCGGCACGCAACGGAACGGCATATTCCCGGGACGCACGCATGATGGATTACGGCAAGGCATTGGAACGGCTGGCCGAGGGCTATGGCAAGGCCGAACGGGAAGTCGTCGCCAGCTACTTCGGCACACCGCACGCGCCCGAAGACCACATCCCGTGGCTCAAGGCCCAGGCCTTCAAGGAATACTCGGCCATCCAGCCGCTGGTGCATGCCCTCGATAAGCTCTACCCGCAGCTCGACCGGCAGGTGGACCGCCACGACTACGAAGAGCTGTGCCACAAGCTCGGCGACGAGATGAGCCACGCCCGGCTGATCATGGATTTCCTGGAGGAGTTGACCGGGAAGCGGCTGACGCAGAAGGACCTGACGTGGCTGCCGGAGGACCGCAATCTCGCCGAGGTGCGGGCGCGCTACTCGCGCAGCTACGCCGGGCTGCTGCACGGCTCCGAGCGCATCACCACGAGTGAGATCCAGCGGCGCGACGAGGCCCTGGAGCGCGCCGCCATCACCCTGACCGAGGGAGGCGGGGGCGCCCTGTACGAGGTGTGCCGCCACCTCAAGGGGAACCGCACCAACCGACGCATCGCGTCCATCTTCGGACACATCCATCGCGACGAGACCAAGCACAGCGACGCCAACGAGCTGGAGGTGCTGGTCAAGACCCGCAAGCATCACGACCGCGCCCGGCGCATCATCGCGGACGTGTCATCCCAGCGTCTGCGCATGCGCAACGAGCAGTTCGGGTTCCCACTGAATCGTGGCGAGCTGCGCACGCTGGAGCGGGAGTGTACACGGGCGGCCTAGCCGGGAGTGTAGGGCGCAAGGCAGGGTGGGCCTGACCCGGCCCGCGCAAATCAACCAGGAGGTTACCGTGAACACGGATGCAATGCCGGTCATCGACATGGACTCGCACGTCGAGGAACCCAAGGAGGCCTGGGAGCACCTCGACTCGAAATACGCGGATCGGAAACCCTTTCCGGTGGTGGCCAAGGACCTGCCGGTGTTGGGCGGCATCAACGCCTTCTGGTACATCGACGGCACCGTTTACCCCAAGCCCGTGGGCCGGGGAAACCTCGTGTACGGCACGCCGATCGAGATGCGCTTTGCCACCCAGAAGGAGTTTACCATCGGCTCCCAGACCATGACCGACATCCCCGCGCGCCTCAAGGACATGGACGCGGTGGGCATCGACGTCCAGGTGGTGTTCTCCACGGTCTTTCTCCAACCGGTCACCGACGACCTCCTGTTCGAGGCCGCGCTCATGCGCAGCTACAACACCTGGATGGCGTCGGCCTGCGCGGAAGCCCCGGACCGCATGAAGTGGGGCGCCATCCTGCCCATGCGGGACCCGCGACTGGCCCTGGACGAGCTCGAACACAGCCTGAAGCTGGGCGCCTCGGTAGCGGGGATCTACGGCACCGTGGGCGAGACCATGCTGCACGACCGCTACTACGATGACTTCTTCGCCGAGGTGGAGCGGTTGGGCGTGCCGCTGGCCATCCATGCCGGCTGGAGCCATCCAGGCATCACCCGCAGCATGGATGACGTCTCGGGCTCCCGCGCCATCGGCTTTACCCTCCCCGTGATGATGGGATTCTACAGCTTCCTGGGCGGCGGCATCCTGGAACGGCACCCGCGCCTCCGGGTCGCGTTCATGGAGATCGGCGTGCAGTGGGTGCCCTATCTGGTGCAGCGGATCGACCACTACCACTACGCGGACGGTGCCTTGGGAATGCCGCTGCCCGTCAAGCAGCCGGTGTCCGAGACCCTCAAGCAGAGCGACGTGTACTTCACCCCGGAAGCGGACGAGATCTACCTGCCTCAGGTGGCCGAGTACATCGGCGAGGACCGGCTGCTGTTCGAGGGCGACATGCCCCACGCCGAGGCCCGGGAAGGCGCCAAGCAGGAGATCCTGGAAAGGGACGACATCTCGGAAGAGCTAAAGTGGAAGATCCTGAGCGTCAACGGCAAGCGCTTCCTCAACCTGTGACGGATACCCGCATGACCCCCGAGGCGCTGGCCGACAAGATTCTGGAGCGGCTGAAGGACGGCCCGCTCCACTTCGAGGACATCCTGCTGCAGTTCCCGGAGGCGCCCTACCGGGTGGTGCTCCAGGCCTGGGGCCGTCTGCGCGAAGCAGGCTCGCTCGGGCGCGAGATCGAGACCGGGAAATATGTAGCCAACGAGGACTGACTATGGCTCAAGACTTCGACGGCAAGGTCATCATCGTTACCGGCGGCGCCCGCGGCATCGGCCAGGTGTACTCCCAGGAGCTGGCCAAGGCCGGCGCCAGGGTGGTGGTATCGGACATCCTGGACGGCGAGCCCTGCGCCTCCGGGATACGCGAGGACGGCGACGAAGCCTTCTTCGTCAAGGCCGACGTCACCAGCGAGGACAGCGTCAAGGAGCTGGCCGGGGCGGCCCACGACCGCTACGGCCGCATCGACGGGCTGGTGAACAACGCGGCGATATTCGCCGACGTCCGCTACGCGCCGTTCGACGAGATCAGCGTGGCCGAGTGGGACCAGGTGATGGACGTGAACGTCAAGGGCGTGTGGCTGGCGTCGCGGGCGGTGTACCCGTACATGAAGGAGCAGGGCTCCGGCAAGATCGTCAACATCGCCTCCGGCGTGCCCTTCAAGGGCATTCCGGTCTACGTCCACTACACGGTGTCCAAGGGAGCGGTGGTGGCGCTCACACGCGTGCTCGCGCGGGGCACCGGCAAGGACGGCATCTGCGTCAACGCCGTGGCCCCGGGCCTCACCCGCAGCGAGAGCCTGCTGGCGATGCGCGGCGGGCTGGTGGACGAGGACGACGTGCCGCAGATCCAGAGCCGCGCCATCCCCCGGAGCCAATACCCCGAGGACATCGTCGGCGCCGTCATGTTCTTCCTCTCGGACGCCGCCAACTTCATCACCGGACAGACGCTGCTGGTGGACGGCGGCTCCTACATGCACTGAGATTGCCATGAGCCAAGCGGACAGATTGCCGTACCGCGACATGCGCGGCCTGGTGGCGCTGCTGGAAGCCGAGGGACAGCTCCGGCGCATCACCAAGCCGGTGGAAGCCCGCTATCTCAACACACTGCTGGCTCAGGCCGACACCGCGCTCCTCATGGAAAACGTCGAGGGCTACTCCATGCCCGTGGTGGGCGGGCTGGTGGGTTCCCGCCAGCGGGTGGCGCTGGGGCTGGGCTGCGACCAGAGGACCCTCGGGCGCACCTTCATGGACGCCCTGGACAATCCCATCGCGGCCGAGGTGGTGGCCGAGGGCACGGCCCAGGAAGTGGTCAAGACCGGTGACGAGATAGACCTCACCGAGTTGCCGATACCATTCCAGCACCGGAAGGACGGCGGCCCCTACCTTTCGGCGGGCATCTCGGTCTCAAAGGACGACGCCGGACGGCGCAACGCCGGCTGCTACCGGCTCATGTACCGCACGCCGCGGGAGACCAGCATCGACCTGGTGTCGCCGTCGGACATGCGCTTCAGCTACGAGGCCGCCCTCAAGCGCAACGAGCCGCTGCCCCTGGCCGTCGCCTTCGGCACCGGCACTCCGGAGCTCATCGCCGCCGCCTACAAGGCTCCGCCGGGCTACGACGAGTTCGCCGTGGCGGGCGCGCTGTACGGGCGGCCGGTTCCCCTGGTCAAGTGCAAGACCGTGGACCTGGAGGTGCCCGCCGACGCCGAGCTCGTCCTGGAAGGGGAGATCTCAACCGATGGCTGGACCATCGACGAGGGGCGCTACGGCGACTTCACCGGACACCAGTGCTCGATCCGCTGGAACCCGGTGTTCAAGGTGAAGGCGGTGACCCACCGCAGGAACCCGATCCTCCACACCATCCTGATGCCGTGGGAGAACGACTGGCTGGAGGCGCCGCCGCTGGAGGCCGCGGGATGGCGCGCGCTGCGCGAGGCCAGCATCAAGACCGTGGCGGTCTACGCCACCCCCGGAAGCGCCTGTTACTGGCACCTCTACGCTTCCATCGACAAGCGCCCGGGCGAAGGCAAGAACGCCCTGATGGCGCTGATGTCGCTGCACGCCCTCAAGCTCGTGGTGGTCACCGACGGCGACGTCGAGCTCACCGACCCCATGGCGGTGGAGCGCGCCATGGCCTTCCGGGTCCAGCCCGACGAGGACGTCATCATCGTCTCCGGCGCCCGCGGCAAGCACCTCGACCCCACCCTCAAAGCCTCCCGGCTGCCCAAGGGCGCCCTCCCCACCACCTCCAAGATGGGCATCGACGCCACCATCCCCGACGACGTCGACCCGGCGGAGTACGAGCTGCTGGAGTATCCCTTCATGGACGAGGTCAAGCTGGAAGACTACTTCTAACACCTGCGTGGCAGCGTTAAGGAATCCCATCGGGACGCCGATTCCGTCTATGTGGACAAGGCAGATTCGCGTGACCCCGGGTGGCCGGCAAGATGGGTCCGGCAGGTGTTCGAGGCGGTCCTGGACGTTGTCTTCCCACCCTGTTGCATTGCCTGCGAGGCGTGGCTCCCGGCCAACTCACCCGGCGCGTTTTGCCCTTTGTGCCATGACAGAATCCAATTGGTCCGGCCGCCGTTCTGTCCGCACTGCGGTCGACCGTATCTGCACGATTGGCAGGCCGACCACCTGTGCGGCGGCTGCCTGTTGCAGCCGCCGGCCTTTTCCATGGCTCGAAGCTGGGGCTGCTATCCGCGGGAATCGGATGTGACGCACCCACTGCGACAGGTGATCCACCGGTTCAAGTACGGCCGGCAGGCGTCTCTGGGGAAGCCCCTGGGGCGGCTCATGGCGCAGGCGTGCCAGCCGCCGTGGGAACCGGCTTCCAGGTTCGATCTCATCATTCCGGTGCCGTTGCATCCACGGCGGCTGCGCTGGCGCGGCTTCAACCAGTCCGTCCTGTTGGGGCGGGAAGTAGGCCGCGCGTGGGGTATCTCCATCGATCCCTTCATCCTGACGCGAAAGACGGAGACGGCACCACAGAGCACGTTGAGTCTCCGGGAACGCGGGCCGAACGTAAGAAGCGCCTTCGCCATCGCACCAGGCCGTGCCGTCGCGCGGATGGGTGTCTTGCTGGTGGACGACATCTACACCTCCGGAGCCACCCTCAACGAGTGCACACGGGTGCTGTTGCGCGCGGGCGCGGGTGAGGTGCGGGCGCTCACCCTGGCGCGGACGGTTTCCTGAGTCGAATTGACGGCCGCCGGTTCAACGTGGCCAGAATGCCGTAACGCGGCCTCAGGGTGACCTTGCCCGTGGTCTCGATGGGGTGGTCGGGGACCATCCGGACCTTGAAGCGCTGGAGGATCTGCGCCAGCACCAGTTGGGTTTCGAGCATGGCCATGCCGGCGCCGATGCAGGTGCGCGGTCCGGCGGCGAAGGGCAGGTAGGAGAAGGCATGGCGCCCCTCGCTGGCGTTGGGGTCGAAGCGGCCGGGGTCGAAGCGCTCGGGGTCGGGCCAGAACTCCGGGTGCCGGTGCAGGGAGTAGGGCACCACGACGACATGGGCACCGGCGGGCAATAGACAGCCGTTGAACTCCTCCTGTCGCTCCGCCCGCCGCACATAGCTCCACACCGGGGGATAGATGCGCATGGATTCCTGCACCACCTGTTTCAGATAAGGGATCCGGGGCAGGTCGTCGGCGGTGGCGGGGGCGCCGTTCAGGGTCGCGTCCAGGCTTTCGGTCAGTCGTGCTTCAACGTCGGGATGCGCGGACAGCAGATACAGAGTCCAGGCCAGGGCGTTGGCCGAGGTTTCGTGGCCGGCCAGCATCAGCGTCACCACCTCGTCGCGCATCTGCTTCACGTCCATTCCCTCGTAGTCACTCTCGTCGAGCGCGTGGATCAGGTGGTCGAGGATGTCGTCGTGGCCCACGCCGCGGCGCCGGCGCGCCTGGATCAATCCGTACACGATTTCGTCGAGCCGCCGGACCGCGCGGCGCCACTTCAGGTTGTGGGGCGTGGGGACCCACGAGCACAGGGTCATCAGCGCGCGGGTCTCCAAGGGGTTCAGGTTGGCTACTTCGAGGATCTCCGCGATTTCGTCGCCGTGACGCTTGAGGTCGCTGCCGAACAGCGTTGCGCCGACGATCCGGAATGTCAGCCGGCTCATCTCGCGGTCGATTCGCAGAGTCTCTCCTCCCGCGCGTGTTTCCCACTCATCCATCAACGAGGACGTGAGCGTATTGATGGTCCCGTCGAAACCGTTGACGCGGTGGTTGCCGAACATGGGCTGAATGAGTTTGCGCTGTTGAACCCAGTGGGGGCCGTCGTTGGTGACGAGCCCGTTGCCCATGACCTGTGCCAGCACGCGATAGTCGATGGTGCGCTTGGAGAAATGCCGGTAGTCGCGTGTCAGGACCGGGCGTATGAAATCGGGGTGGTTGACCAAGTAGACATCGTGGAATCCACGCCAGCGCACGAAGTCCCCGTACGTCCGAAGCAACCCGTGCAACAGGACGTGCAGTTCCGCGCCCACGTGGAGCATCTGGTGGAACCGGGGCGTTGAAGGCGGGGGCCTGAGCGGTTCGTCTGTTTTTCCGTTCGTGGACACAAGAACAGTTTAGGAGACGGCGAGGGCTTCATCAACGGGATGGCTCCGTCCCTACTTGCACTATGCCGCATTTCCGATAAAAGAGGGTAAACGTTCTGTAACTCGCGCTGAACTCGGCGCACCCAAGCGCATCTCTGGAGAGGAAACTCTGATGGCCGAGTATCCCGTCGAGCCCGTATCCCACACCGAGCCCACCACCAGCCGGAAGACCTACATCGGCGCCCAGTCGCTGCTCGAGGACTCTTTTCGGCTCGGGATGCAGATCCTGGAGAGCGGCTTCCGGCCGAGCTTCATCGTCGGCATCTGGCGCGGCGGCACGCCGGTGGGCATCGCGGTGCAGGAGCTGCTCGACTACTTCGGCGTCGAGACCGACCACATCGCCATCCGCACCTCCTTCTACAAGGGCATCGGACAGACGGATTCCCGGATCCGCGTCCACGGCATGCAGTACATCATCGACAACGTCGAGGCCGATCAGGGCCTGCTCATCGTCGACGACGTGTTCGATACCGGTCTCAGCATCGAGGCGGTGCTCGCGCATCTCAAGCGCAAGTCCCGCCGCAACGCCCCCGTGGACACCCGCGTGGCCACGGTCTACTACAAGCCGGGCAACAACCGCACCGAGCGCGAACCCGACTACTACGTGCACGAGACCGATCACTGGCTGGTGTTCCCGCACGAGCTTCACGGGTTGACGCGGGACGAGATCATCAAGCACAAGCTCGGCGTCACGCCCTTCATGCCGCGGCTGTGACGCGTGCATTTCGGGGTTGCATCCCCGAACGACACCATATATAGTGCGTGCCCGTTTCGGGTAGCGCTTCATATAGTAGGACCTGACAGACCGCGATCATGGGAACCACGGACCACGGCGGCCGCGGCGGCTATCTTCTTGAAGCCGAGGAGATCGTCAAGCGTTTCGGCGACTTCACGGCCAACGACCGGGTGTCGCTGCGTGTGCGTCCGGGCGAGATCCACGCCCTCCTGGGGGAGAACGGGGCGGGCAAGTCGACCCTGGTGAAGATCGTCTACGGCTCGCTCCAGCCCACCGAGGGCCGGCTGCGCTGGGGCGGCGAAGCGCTCACCGTGCCGAACCCGGCGGCGGCGCGCCGTCTCGGCATCGGCATGGTCTTCCAGCACTTCTCGCTCTTCGACGCGCTGACGGTGGTGGAGAACATCGCCCTGGCGATGCCCGGCCCGTTCGATCGGGACGCATTGGCCGAACGTGTCGCGCGCGTGTCCGAGCAGTACGGACTGCCTCTGGATCCCACGGCGCTGGTGGCGGACCTGTCCGTCGGAGTGCGCCAGCGCATCGAGGTGGTGCGCTGCCTGCTCCAGGAGCCGCGACTCCTGATCATGGACGAACCCACCGCGGTCCTGACTCCCCAGGAGGCGCGGCAGCTCTTCGTCACCCTGCGGCGGCTGGCGCACGAGGGTTGCGCGGTGCTCTACATCTCGCATCGGCTGGAAGAGGTGCGGGAGCTTTGTCATCACGCCACCATCCTGCGCCAGGGCAGGGTGGTAGCCGACGTGGACCCGCGGTCCGAAACCGTATCGTCGCTCGCGCGCCTCATGGTCGGGGCGGACGTGCAGTCGGTGAACGTCGCGGCGCGGGAAACGCCCGGGCCGGCGGCTCTCACCGTCAAGGGTCTTTCGCTTCCGGCCGACGGGCCTTTCGGAGTACCGTTGCGCGACGTGTCGCTTCAGGTGCGGAGCGGCGAGGTGACGGCGGTGGCCGGCGTGGCCGGCAACGGCCAGTCGGAGCTGTTCGAGGTGCTGTCCGGAGAACGGCTCGCGCCCAGGCCCGAGTCCGTCACCATCGCCGGACAGCCGTGCGGCGAGCGGGACATCACCGAACGGAGGCGCCTGGGCGCGGCCTTCGTGCCGGAGGAGCGGCTCGGACACAGTGCCGTGCCCGGCTTCGGCCTGTCGGAGAACGTGCTGCTCACCCGCCATGCCGCCAACGACCACTTGGTTCACACCGGCTTCGTCAACGGCGGCCGCGTCCGCGCCCTGGCGGATCGGATCAGCGCGCGCTTCGACGTCCGCTTCAGCCGCCGGGACCAGGAGGCCGGAGCGCTGTCCGGCGGCAATCTTCAGAAGTTCGTGGTCGGGCGCGAACTGGACCGGAACCCCCGGGTGCTGGTGATCAACCAGCCCACCTGGGGCGTGGACGCCGGCGCCGCCGCGCTCATCCGGCAGGCCCTGGTGGATCGGGCCCGGGACGGCGCCGCGGTGCTGGTCATCAGTCAGGATCTCGACGAGATCTTCGAGATCGCCGACCGCATCACGGTCATCTCCCGCGGCGCCCTTTCGGACAGCTACCCGGCGCACACCATCGACCGGGAACGCATCGGCATGCTGATGGCCGGTGCGCGCGAAGCCGGCCCGGGGCCGGAGCGGGACGCACGCGCGTGAAGCTGGTGCTGGAGAAGCGCGCGGAGCGCAGCCGGACCATGCAGGTGGCCTCTCCGCTCCTCGCGGTGGCCCTCACCATGCTGCTCGGAAGCATCCTCTTCGCCGCCCGCGGCATCGATCCGCTGCACGCCATCCATGTCTACTTCATCAGTCCCCTGACCACGCTTTGGTCGGTGGAGGAGCTCATCGTCAAGGCCACCCCGCTGGTCCTGATCGGCGCGGGTCTAGCCATCTGCTTTCGCGCCAACCTCTGGAACATCGGCGCGGAAGGCCAGCTCATCGCCGGCGCTCTTGCCGGCGCCTCCATACCCATCCTGGCGCCCCAGTGGGACTCGGCTCTGGCGATCCCCGCCATGCTGCTGCTGGGGATGCTCGGCGGCATGGCGTGGGCGGGGGTCCCCGCGCTCCTGCGCAACCGCTTCGGAGCCAACGAGATCCTCACCAGCCTCATGCTGGTGTACGTGGCGCAGTATCTCCTGGACTGGCTCGTGCGCGGACCGTGGCGCGACCCCCAGGGATTCAACTTCCCCAAGTCCATCGGTTTCAACGACTGGCATCTGCTGGCCACCTTCGGCGACGGGCGGGTGCATCTCGGCGCCGTTTTCGCGCTCATCGCGGCGGCGCTGCTGGCCGTGTTCATGGCGCGCACGCTCATGGGCTTCGAGATCCGGGTAAGGGGAGAGGCCCCGCGCGCCAGCACCTTCGGCGGCTTTTCGGTTCCCGGGACCACTTGGTTCTGCTTCGGCATCTCCGGCGCCCTGGCCGGACTGGCGGGCATCTGCGAGGTCGCCGGTCCCGTCGGCCAACTCCAGCCCACCATCTCGCCGGGCTACGGCTTCACCGCCATCATCGTGGCCTTTCTCGGGCGGCTCAATCCACTGGGCGCGGTTTTCGGCGGACTGGTCCTGGCTATCTGCTACCTTGGCGGCGAGGCCGCCCAGGTAGAGCTGTCCATATCCGAGAAGATGGCGCAGGTGTTCCAGGGCATGCTGTTGTTCTTCATCCTGACCTGCGACACGCTGGTCCGTTGCCGCGTCCGAGTGGAGTGGACGGCCGCAACCCCGTTCGCCCTGAGCGTAGCGAAGCGAAGTCGAAGGGCGCACGTTCCCAGCGGAGTAGCCCCATGAGCGCCCTGGAAGCGGTCCTTTTGACCATCATCACGGCGTCGACGCCGCTGCTGCTGGCGGCCGTCGGCGAGCTGGTGGTGGAGCGGTCGGGCGTGCTCAACCTCGGGGTCGAGGGCATGATGATCATGGGGGCGATCACCGGCTTCGCGGCCGCGTACACCACCGGTTCAGCCGCGATCGGCGTGGCCGCGGCTGTCGGCACCGGCGTCGCCATGGCGCTCCTCTTCGCCTTCCTGACCCAGACGCTGGCGGCCAACCAGATGGCCACGGGCTTGGCGCTGACGCTGTTCGGCATCGGTCTCTCGGGGCTCATCGGCCAGACCTTCACCGGCCTTCCGGGTGTGAAGCTCGGCGCCGTTCACATTCCGGGGCTGAGCGATCTGCCGCTCATCGGCCCGGTGCTGTTCGCCCAGGACGTTCTCGTGTACGCCTCCATCGCCATCACCGCCGGTGTCGCGTGGACGTTCACCCGGACGCGCGCGGGACTGGTCATCCGCGCCGTCGGCAGCAACCATCATTCGGCCCACGCGCTGGGGTATGACGTGGCCGGGGTTCGCTATCGCTGCATCGCCTTCGGCGGTGCCTGCGCCGGGCTGGCCGGCGGCTACCTGTCCCTGGTCTACACGCCGCAGTGGATCGAGAACATGACCGCCGGGCGCGGCTGGATCGCACTGGCCCTGGTGGTGTTCGCCACCTGGACGCCGATCCGCGTGGCCGTGGGCGCTTATCTGTTCGGCACGGTATGGATCATGGGCCTCTACGCCCAGGGGATCGGCGTCACCATCCCGTCCCAGTTCCTGTCGTCGCTGCCGTACCTGGTCACCATCGCCGCGCTTCTGGCCATCTCGGGCAACCGTATCTTGACGAAAGTGAATACACCTGCTTGTATCGGTCAAACCTTCGTGCCCGACCGTTGAATCAACCGTACCTTTCACCTATCCGGAGGAGGAAAAAAATGAGAAAACTCATCGTGCTGGCGGCCGTTCTTGCCCTGTCCCTCGTCACCGCATCCGCGTTCGGGGCAGACCCCTTGAAGGTCGGCTTCATCTACGTCGGCCCCATCGGCGACCACGGCTGGAGCTACCAGCACGACCAGGGCCGGTTGGCCGTCGAGAAGGCCCTGGGCAACAAGGTGAAGACCCTCTACATCGAGAAGGTCGCCGAGGGCCCGGACACCGAGCGCGCCATCACGCGTCTGGCCCGCCAGGGCGCCGGCCTGATCTTCACCACCTCCTTCGGCTTCATGGACCCCACCATCAAGGTGGCCAAGCGTTTCCCGAAGGTCATGTTCGAGCACGCCACCGGTTTCAAGCGCGCCAAGAACGTCGCCACCTACTCGTCGCGCTTCTACGAGGGCCGCTACGTCATCGGCCAGATTGCCGCCAGGCTGTCCAAGAACGGCGTCGCCGGGTACATCGCCTCGTTCCCGATCCCGGAGGTGGTGCGCGGCATCAACGCCTTCATGCTCGGCGCCCAGTCCGTCAACCCCGACTTCAAGATCAAGACCGTGTGGGTGAACTCCTGGTTCGACCCCGGCAAGGAGGCCGACGCCGCCAAGGTGCTCATCGGCCAGGGAGCAGACATCCTCACCCAGCACACCGACTCCACGGCGCCCATGCAGATCGCCGGCGAAAAGGGCATCAAGGCCTTCGGCCAGGCGTCGGACATGATCAAGTTCGGCCCCAAGACCCAGCTCACCTCGATCATCGACGACTGGAACCCCTACTACATCCGGCGCACCAAGGCCGTGCTCGACGGCACCTGGAAGTCCACCGACACCTGGGGCGGCATGGACACCGGCATGGTCGGCATGGCCCCCTACACCAACATGCCCGCCGACGTCGCCGCCATGGCCAAGGCCACCGAGGAGAAGATCCGCTCCCGCAAGATGCACGTCTTCGCCGGCCCCATCCACAAGCAGGACGGCTCCCTGGCCGTCGCCAAGGGCAAGAACCTCGACGACGGCACGCTCCTGGGCATGAACTGGTACGTCAAGGGGATCGACGACAAGCTGCCGAAGTAGGGGGGCGTTTCCCCGGACGATGAAGCGGGCCGCATGGGAACGGCCCACTTCCGTTCTCCGATACGCACCAACCGGTTGAAAATGGGTTGACTCTCGGCGGGAAAAGACTAGTCTTATATCTAGTCAGTAGTTAGCTCGCGCCAACTGGTGGAGAACATGGACAACACTTGGCAAGTGCAAGACGCAAAAGCACGTTTCAGCGAAATGCTTGAAACCGCTCTGGTCAATGGGCCGCAAATTGTTACCAAGCGTGGCGTGGAGGCCGCTGTGTTGGTCCCCATCGAGGAGTGGCGCCGGCTCCAAAGGAATACCCGGCCGAGCCTCAAGGATGTGCTGCTGGCACCGGAGGCTCGTACGGAGACTCTCACGCCCCCACGACGGAGAATGCGACGGCGTCCAGCGCAGAGATTCGACTAGCTGGCCCGTGTATCTCCTCGATACTAATGGATGGAATTTCGCTAACCTACTGAATACATTGTGTTATCCTTCATACCAGTCCCATGGCGTAAGCGGTTCGGAAGCGGTTTGAGTATAGCAACAGCGTAAATCAGCGCGTGCCCGTCTGCCGCACCGGGCTCTGTCACCTCTCGCCTCGTTACCACTCCAGACATCAAGCGGTTTATGTCGCCCCACGCCTTTCTCCCTCGGTTTCCGATCCGACCAAGTCATAGCCCACCGCATCGGCTGAGACTCTGATGCGGTGCTCCTCGCCTCTCATCGTCCACGCTTTGCAGCGAAGACCCACGATCCCGGTCCACCAACTGAAGCGACTGGGTCTCGCAGCATGAACGGCTGGAGGCGGAACCACAGCGCTCGGGGCAGCTATTTGTCGAACGGGATTTCGATGGCGGCGCAGCCGGGACCCACCTCGCAGTCGAGCCGCAATGGCGCTTCGCCGTCCGTGGTGATGGTGATGGCTCCGTTGACGCGGGTCATGTACTCGGCGCGAGTGCTGAACTTGTCGTTTTCGCCATCCGCGGTCTTGCCGCAAATGACATGGTGCTTGGGTGTCTCGGCGAGGCTGTCGCTGAGGGTTTGTCTCGTTGCGCACGTAGGATGGCCGTACAACGTGCCTGCGCTGTAGACGACCACCGCGGGTCGCGTCGCGGCAGCCCAAGCCGCGCTGTTGCTGCCTTCGCTGGACGCGCCATGATGCGAGGCAGTGAGGACCGTTGCGCGTAAACCGTCGCCGAAATTGGCAATAGCGGCGCTCTCCGTGACACCGGTTGCGTCGCCCGTGAAGATGACGCCGAAACTGCCGTACTTGAGCATGAGCACAAGGCTGTTCGCATTATCGTCGTCGCTGGAGTTAGTGGCAGGCTCGCCGGAGTTCACGGTCAGCACGTAGGACGAAGCCGTGCCGCAATCCAAGCCGTTAGCAATGGGCTGCCCATCATTGTGCCAGTCCTTCGCAAAGCGCCCATGGATTGCGGCTCCCTGTTCCTGCTGACGCAATACCCAGCTTCGGAGGTTCTTGGGGTAGTCTTCGGGGTCGTCTCCTTGCCAAACGGCACTGATTTGGACTTCACCGAGGACGTGGGGAATCAGGGAGACGTGATCTAGGTCACTATGGCTCAGTACGACTTCGGGAGAGCGGTCGCCGAGTGTGTCGCGAATGCGCGTCTTGAGTTCCTGGTCCGATATCGCGTGCTTGCCCCGTCCTCCAGCGAGCCTCCCGCAGTCCACGATGATGGGACGGGCATTCGGACCGGGGCACTCGACCACGGTGCACGTGCCGGCCCCGACGTTGTAGAAGTGCACACGCAGCTCGTCTTCGCGTCGGTCCGGTAGCGGACTAACCGCGCCTCCGCGAGTCGCCTCAGTGGCGACTACGGCGAAGACGACGAATGTGATCCCAATCGCGATGGCGAAGGCAAAAGACCGGGTCATTGGCTATTCCTAGAGTCGAGATATAACGAGCACCATATGGTTGGTCGCAGGATGTAGTCAAAGGACGACTAAGGTGCTGACGACAGAAAGGAGTTAGAAAGGAGTTCGGTTGAGGAGCTCAATCACCCTGCCTGCCGAACATCACCTCAAACGTCCCAATCGATCCGTCAACAATCGCTTGTCGACAGTACGAGTCCTTCTTCTGAATCCTCTTCCTCGGTAACCAAGGCTTCCACTACCGGATCTCCAATCTTCACGAAGCTCTCCTTTTCATCCAGATCTTCCCACGTCTTCTCAACCGTCTTCAACGTCTCATACTTCGTAACCCATTTTGGCGGCATCAATGCATGCGCCAACCCACCCTGAAGGGTCGCCAAACCGCCCCGACCCCCGACATTAACGCGGGTTTTCTTATGTGTGGCTAGAGACAGCTTGGCTTGGATCACGGTTATCTTGACCCTAGCTTTCGGTCGTTCGACTGAGCCCAACACTTGTCCGGTATCCGGGTCTTCGATACCTTGGTGTTTTTGGTCCATGATATTTAAAGTACATTCCTGAACGGACGCCATCATCGCCCCCGATAGACACAAGGCCATTATGAAAGTCCAAAGACTCCGGGGCCAGTCGGCATCAGACGCGCTGTCCGCCGCCGGGATGTGGTGGCGTCCCTGCACCGGACAAGTTTCGGGGCCCGAGGCTGAACTTCCCCGCCGCAATGGTCGTCGACATGCCCCACACGGGTATCGCCGACCAACACCGCCGCGCATTCGCCGGCGTCACCAGCGCTCTTCGGAATCTTGTTGCGAGTTCACTTCGACCCCTTCCGGCGCCAAAGTTTGGTCAACCAGGATCCAGTAGGCGGGAGAGGAGGGACTCGCTTAGCGCCGACGTCTTCTCGGTTTGGGTCTGCAGAAATGTCTCCATGGCCCATATTCGGGCAACAAGTCGCGAAAATGACCGCTGGGCATTGAGCGGTGGAACGTATAGGCGAAGTCGCTTTACGATAGAAAGGTTCCATCCCTCCATGACCTGTCCCTGAGCCTGAATGCGAGTTTGTGCGCGAACACGCTCGTCGAACAGTAACGCTCCCCATACAAAGAAGGGCTCAACGCGACTACGGTCCAGTGTCAACACGCAAAGATGCTTCGTACTCATGCACTCGGGTAAATCATCGGGTGTTACGCATACACGGCCCGTAGTACCCATTATCGTGATGATTACATCACCTGGAAAAACTCGATAGCGTTGAAAAGGGGCGTATTTTTGAGGTGTAATGTATCGTCGTTTCACCCAACGAAATCTATTTGAGACTACATTGTCAATGCCAAGCACCGGCACGCCGTTATCTGTAAATTCGGAGTGTTTCAGCTGGCTTCCAAACGGCCCCGTTCTGATGGATCGGCGGCGATCCTCTAGAAGTTGTGCGACAGAACACTCTGGCCAACTCGTGGGCTCTGATTCTTCAGCGCCGAACATACTGACAAATAGCGCTGGAATGAATTCCCGCATTCGCTCCTGCGCCTGCTTCCGCAGCCGTTCAATCTTCGCCGCCCGGTTCAGAATCCCGACGATTCGCCGCTGTTCGTCGAGCGGCGGAAGCGGCACCAAGGCGGTTTTCAAAGTGGACAGTTTGAGAGATGGCAGACTGGTGACCTGCGCTTGAGCACGGGGATCATAGTTTGCGGACCACCAATAGAGATAGTCCGGCTCGATTCTTGTCCGGTCTGGAATGACAATCGCAAGGTGACTGACGACATACGCGTCGGTGGCGAGCTTGGCCCGATGGTTGAGGTTCACTGACGCGCCGCTCTTGGGTATCAGGATGCTGTCTTTGGGGAACAACCGCAGGCGGCTTCCCGCCACCCATTCGGTGCTAAGGCGGTCTGTGGAATCCGCAAGTGCCGGGTGACGGTGATGACGCCCGACATCCTGCATCCGCACGAATAGCGGACCGTCGGAAGCAAAGGCTTCGGGATCTTGGGGCGCAGGGTCGCCCGTGACCACATCTGCAACGTCACCAAGCTGCAAAATGGGATAGCCGCTCATTCAGGGATCGCCCCCCGCACCGCGTCCGCCAATTCGTCGATCTCGCCCAAGACCTCCGTTTCAATCGCCCGCAGCTCCTCCAGTATCTCCAGCGGGTCGCGGTACTCGACCTTCGTCCGGTTCTGCGGCCGGTACCGGTTGGCGCTGAGGTTGAAGTCGGCGGCGCGAATGGCGTCGGCCTCGGCGAACCACCAGTTCTCGGTCCAGTCCGCGTCTGGCTCACGGTCGCGCCATGACGCCCATCGAGCCTCCCGCTCATGGAACACCTCCGTCAGATAGGGAAGATCGTCCTCGTCTATCGGCTGGTCATGGTTGGCGTCGAGCTTGAACCCGTCGTTGTCCGCGTGCAGGAACATCACCCTTCCGGTCGCGCCGCCCTTGCGGAACACCAGCACCGAGGTCTTGACGCCGGAGTAGGGGTTGAAGACGCCGCCCGGCAGCGACAGTACCGCCTCGACCGTGTTGTTTTCGACCAGTCTACGACGCAGTTCCCTGTGCGCTCCCGTGGAGCCGAACAGCACGCCTTCGGGCACCACGACACCGCAACGCCCCCCGTCCCTCAGATGGTTGAGCATGTATTGCAGGAACAGGAGCTCGGTCTGTCCGGTGCGACCGATCTTCACGTCTTCGACGATGCGGTCCTTGTCCAGCCGCCCGGAGAACGGCGGATTGGCGAGAATGACGTCGAAGCCGTGCGCAGGGAAACCAAGTTCCGCCTTTGCCGCTCGGTCGAGGGAACGAGTGAGCGCGTCCCGGCGCAGGATGCGGACCCGGTCGAGACCGCGGAGAGTCAGGTTCATGGTTGCGAGACGGACCATCTGCGGGTCCACGTCGGTGCCGTAGAAAGTAGCTTCCCGCAACTTTCCTACCGCGTCCCGGCTCAGGGTATCGCCGAGGCCGCGTCGGACGATCTTGCCTTCCGCGTCGAACTCCTCGATCCCGGCGGGCGAGGAGTTGGCGAGCCGGATGTGGTCCCACGCGGCGACCAGGAAGCCCGCCGTCCCGGCCGCCGGGTCGTATATCGTCTCGCCGAGCCGGGGATCCACGAGTCGCACCAGAGCGCGGATGACGTGCCGGGGCGTCCGGAACTGGCCGAGTTCGCCCGCCTGCCGGATCTGGCGGAGCACATGTTCGAAAAGATCGCCCTTGGTGTCCGCGTCCACCCGGTCGAGATGCAGGTCGTTCAACTGGCTGACAACCTGGGTAAGCACCGTCGGCTCGTCGATGACCAGCCGGGCGCCGTCCATGAAGTCCGTGACGCCGTTCGCGGCCAGTTCCGCATGGAACGGAAAGACCTCCTCCCGCACCCAGTTCACCAGCCGTTCGCCGTTCAGCGCATGCGCCCAGGACGACCAGCGAAGGAGTTCGCGCGGCACCGTTTCCGCACCAGGCTCGCGGGCGTTGCGCGGGTCGCACAGGTTCCATTCGCCGTCGAAAGCGCTGGCGTACGGGGCAGCGCCCGGCCGTTGCGCCGCGCGTACCCCGGCGGCGTCCGCCGCCTCGTACATGTAGAAGTAGATCAGGAAGCTTAGCTGTTCGGCGTTCTGGGCCGGGTTCGGATAGCCGCCGCCAAAGAGATAGTCGCGGATGCGATCGATGCCGCGCCGCAGTTCGGAGGTGAGGGGCATGGTGCTATCGCTCCCCTGCACGGGCGCGTACGGGATCGTCGGGCGCCGGCCGTGGTCCGAACACCGCGGCGTTCAACTCCGCAATCAGCCGGCCGAGCGACTGCTCTCCGCCGAACACCCGCCGGGCCTGCTCGTAGCCGCCGAGGGCGGCAAAGGGGTGCTCGTCGAAAACCCATTCGCCGAAAGTGTCCATGTTCATCGCGTCGGCGCGTACCCGGCTCCCGATCAGGCCCGCCCAACGAACCTGTTCCGCATCGAACTCGTCCTGCTTTCCACGCCATGCCTCGAAGCGCATGCCGATCTCGTCGGCGCGCGCCTGGTGCTCAGGCGTGCGCACGATGCGGCCGGTGTCGTCCAGTGTGAGCCAGTCCCGGCTCTCCGGGTCGATGTGGTCGTCCACGTCGAGGGTAAACAGCATGCGGGGCTTCTCGGGCCCGGGCGGTCTGCCGCCGTCGCGGACCAGGCCGCCCCCGACGTCCCCATCGTCGTCGCCGTGGAAGTCCGTCACGCCGACGAAATCGAAGATCGTGAACCCGGTCTTCCGGATGTGCGGCGCCTTCCGCGTACCGCGCCCGCGCATCTGGCGGTAGAGGATGGCGCTTCGCGTGAACCGCGCCATGACGAGGTTGACGACCTCTGGGCAATCGAAGCCGGTATCGAGCATGTTCACGCTGACGAGTATCCTCGGATATTCCTCCTCCTTGAAGCGCTTGACGATGGCGCTCGCATCGGGCGCCGGGCCGCCGCCGACATCGCTGACTACGAAGTCCGCATAGCGCGTGGCCGGGTGGGGCTTCAGGTCCGCGAAATGCTCGTCGAACATCTCCGCCAGCGTCTCGGCATGACGCCGGGTCACCGCGAACACGATGGTCTTGCCCCATGCGGGCCAGCGCCTGACGCCGTCCCGGCCCATGAAACCCTTCTCGTGGGCGTCGCGGAACTCCCGTACGATGGCCCGGTTGCGTTCGGGGATCGTGAACTGGCGCTCGAGCGCCCGCGGGTCCACCGTGATCGTGTCCGAAGAGTCGAAGAGTTCCTCGAACTCGTTGCGCGTCCGTTGATCCATGGCGCTCCAATCGAGTTCGTCCCGCCTCACCTCGAACCCGTCCTCGGCTGCGGTCTTCACCGTCATCGCCTTGTAGATGCGGTAGGGCACGAGATGACCCTCCTCGATGGCCCGACGCAAAGTGTAGCGGAATGTGGGCTCGGCAAGTTCGAAGAAACGCAACGTGTCGCGCACGAACTGCCCATCCTCGGGATCGGGAAGCGCATCCGCGTCCGCCGTGCAGGGGGTCGCGGTGAGGCCGAGCTGGATGCTGTCGAAGTGCCGGAGCACACCGCTCCACTTGCCGTAGATCGAGCGGTGGCACTCGTCGGTGATGACGAGGTCGAAGTACCCCGGCGAGAGGTCGCGGTGCTCCGCGATCATGGTTTGCAGCGTTGCAATCGTGATGCGCTTCGCGCGGTCGAAGCCCCGGCCGGGACGCAGCACGTGGCAGGGGTAGTCCCGGAGATGGTCGGTGAACGCGTCCTCGGCCTGCCGCGCCAACGCGATCCGATCGACGAGGAACAGGACGCGGGTGACGATACCCGCCTCGAACAGCCGCTTGATGAAGGCCGCTGCCGTGCGGGTCTTGCCGGTCCCCGTCGCCATCTCGACCAGCAGTTTGCGCCGTCCGCGCGTGACTTCGGCGGACAGCGTTTCGACGCAGTCGATCTGGTAGCCGCGGTCGACGATCTTCGGGTCGATGGCCACCGCCGACAATTCACGCCGGACCCGGCGCGCGGCGATCCGCCGTTCGAGGTCGTCCTGGGCATAGAAGCCCGCGATCTTGCGCGCGTGGGCGTCCGCCTCCCCATCAAGGAACCGCACTTCCTCGCCGTTCGACAGAAAAACGAACGGCACTCCGAGCTGTTTCGCGTAGTGTCGGCCCTGGTCCTGCGCCGCGACGGGATCGATGCTCGCGCGTTTGGCCTCGAGCACGGCCATCGGCCGGCCCTGCCGGTCGCAGAGGACGTAGTCGGCTTGCGTGCCGTCCGGCAACGCGTGTTCGAAAAGGACGCTTGATGGGGTTGACCCGATTTGGTGGACACCTAAAGAGTGAGAGAAGGAGGTGTCCAG
>JAPPNE010000055.1 GCA_028818775.1 Deltaproteobacteria bacterium
CCCGCACCCCCGACAACCTGAGAGGCCGCGCCGCGAGCTTCCAGCGCATGCTCGGGGTGGGCGCCCCGTCGCTGGGCGAGGCCCACTCCGGCGCCGTCGCCGCCCTCATCGGGGCGCCGTGGACGCTGATGGTGACCGCGGTCGTTTGCATCGGACTGACGGCTGGGCTGGTGGTGAAGCGGCCGGATCTGCGGGACCGGGATCTGTGACCCCAGTTGTTCGCTACTTGGAGTTGGACGAATGAGCAGGGCTCGGACTATAGTTGTAGACATAAAGTGACACGAAAAGAGGCGCAATGAAGTTCATTTCAGTGCGAGAACTCCGCGGCCGTACCTCACAGCTCTGGCGCGACCTCAGACAAGAGAAGGACTTCGTGGTCACCAACAACGGCAAACCGGTAGCCATCCTGACCTCGACGGATGCGGACTCCTTCGAGCGGTCGCTCCGGGATATCCGTCAATCCCGGGCCAATGCCGCGCTCGCCGACCTTCAACGCGACGCCGCGGCTCGTGGTCTCGACAGGTTGTCGATGGAAGAGATCGACGCCGAGATCCAGGCGTCGCGCAAGCGGCGAGACCTGGATTAAAGATCGTACTCGACACGAATGGACGCGATTTTGCTATCTATTTGAAATTATGCATTTCCTTTCGTACCCCGCCATCCCGTAAGCGGATCGGCAGCGGTTTGAGTACAACAACGGTGTCGATTTGTGCGTGCCTGGTTGCCGTGCCAGGCTCTGTTCCTCGGTCCTCTTGTCTCGTTTTCACAAGCAGTGTGTAGAAGAAGTACACAGAGGCGGTAGTGCGTAGAGAATGGTTGTGCCCCGCAATCCAGGGGGAGACGGGCGATGACATCTCGGTGCGAAGTACAGTGGAGCGACCGTCTGGCGTCGGCGCTGGCCAGCTTGGCGCGCGTGCAGGGGCGCTATTGGCGCGAGCTTGAGGAGCGGCGGCGGCAGAGAGAACAGGCGGAAGAGGATCTCTGGCCGTTCTTTTTCGGCGTATCCGATCCGTCGCACGATCTGCGTTCCTTGTATTGCAGCACCTGCTGGAGGGAAGGGACGCATTTCGAGGAACACTACGCGCCGCTGCGCGACGTCCTGGGACATGCCGGTGACATTGTGGGGGAGCACCCGGCTCTGGCGGGTATAGGGAGACGGGACGACCGATGGCACGAGTTTGGAGCCCTGTTCCTCAACCGCGGCGTCTCGACGTCACGGCTTTCAATGGTCGCGGGGCTGATGTTCCGTGCAACGGAGATCGGGAAGAACGGTTTCGCGGTCGCGTCGCGCGAACTGGAAACCCTTCTGGACCTCAGCCTCGGCGGGAGTGTCGATGCGATCCCTGGGGAATTGGATCTCGGTTACCACCTCTCGGTCTTCTGCGGTCTGCGCTTCGATGAGCGATTGGGAATCGCGGAAGATATGGCGGTTTTCCCGATTCAGCACGTCGATGCGTTCGTGGAAAAGAGCGGGCTGTTGAGTGTCGCGCCAGGTCTGGTCGTTTCCAACGATTGGAGGCCGGTGGCCGCGATCGCGAAACCATTTCGGTGGAAGCCCGTGCTGTTTGCTCTCGACGACAAGCAGCCGGAAGTGAATTGGAGCGAACCGCCTTTCAGCGACGCAACGCCGTTCTTCGATGATGCGCGGGACTTTATCGAACTTCTCGCGGTCACCCATGGTGCGCCGGTGCTCTACCTGAAGGATCTGGCGCTGTGTACGGACCGGAGAGCATCGCTTCTGTTCGGGCAGCCATTCTATCATTCGGGCGCGGGCGGGAAATCATGGGCATCCCCGCCGCACCGCCTGATGAAGGCGCGGTCGCCGGACCTGGAGGCGGTCGAACAGGCCGCAAGATTCTGCTGGGGAGCGGATAGCGACAGGCATCGGAACTATGGGCCGGTGACTTCGCGGCTGGCGCAAGCCCTCGCGCGAAGCGGTCGGTACGAGCTGGAGGACAAGATCCTCGACGTGGCAATCGCCCTGGAGCAGATGTACGAGCCGGAGGGCCCGGAGCTCAACTTCAGGCTGAGGACCCGAGCGGCCTGTTTTCTGGAGACGGACACGCGGAGACGCAAGAAAGTCTTTCGAGACATGGGGCGGTTTTACGACGTGCGATCGGGAATCGTCCACCGGCGAACGGGGAAAGGAAGGGTTGCGAGAAAGCAGGTTGATGACGGAAGCGTCACGGACGAACGGCGTAACGCGTTCGAGATGGGTTTCGAATTGGCCCGCCGGACCCTCGTCAAGCTGCTCCGGGATGGTCCCCCCGAGGACTGGAACGACATCGTGCTGGAGCAACGGCCTGCGGAGCCGTTCCCCAACGGTGCCTGAACCGCCAGACCGAGCTACAGGAACCGGAACGGGCAGGTGGTGGAACGGCGGACGGGTATCGCCGGCAACGTGGGCCGGTCGAGGTGCCGCAGGCAACTGCCGACGCGATCGGGTTCTGCCCGGACGGTACCGAAGCAGGAGAGACGTGAGACGCCATGCGAATCACGAGAATCGAGATCCGGAATTTCCGGTCCATACGGCATCTTGCCCTCGATCTGGAAGACACGACGGTGTTCATCGGGCCCAACAATGTCGGCAAGACGGCGATCCTGGACGCTGTGCGGCTCGCATTGACGCGGTGCTGGGGAGAGAGCGGAACGCGCTTCAGCGGAACCGATGTGGGCAACGCGCCGGACGGGAGTGGCGAACATGACGCGTCCGGCGCGTGCATTACAATCTGGGGCGAGGAGTCCGCGCCGGAGGAATGGCCTCAGGACATTGCAGAGATCCTCGATCCCATTGGTGGGATAGAGCCGAGGGACGGTCGCCGCTCCCTCGTGCTGCGGTGTCGGATTGGGCGGAACGAGAAGAGCGGCAGGTTCGAAAGCAGGGAGTTCCTCGACGCGGCAGGCAAACCGATTGGCGAACAGAAGGTCGCCGAGGGGAGTTTTGAACGGCTTTGGCCGTACTTTCCCGTGTTTTATCTGGGTGTTTCGCGAGGTGTCGACGGAACCATTATGCCGAAGCCGAGGTTCTGGGAAGAATATCTCAAGGCATTGGAGATACCGGTCGGCCTGGAAGCCGCGGCGGGAGGGGTGCTGGAAGGACTTTATTCCGGGCTGCGAGAGGGTGACCCGCATACCAAGAACATCATGCATGCGATCGTTCTGAGCAATCCGTTAGCGCTGAATAGGCATGAGGGTCCCGATCCGTTCATGCAGCCGGATGAGGCGTTTGCAGAGCTTCGCTGGATGGAAGCTCTGCTCAACGAAGGACAACGCGATCAGCCGTGGTCGTTCGATCAGCAGGGGCTGGCTACGCAAAGCCTTTCGGTGATGAATCTGTCCAGAGCGTTCGGCAAGTTCCTTCACAACGAAATGTACGGGCGGAAAAGCAAGCCGGTGATCGTTCTGGAAGAACCGGAAGCGCACCTTTCTCCGCAAGCCGCACGTTTGTTGTGGCGCCCTGTCCGGGCGCTGGCCGGCCAGAAGATCGTCACGACGCATTCGCCGCATTTCGTCCAACACGTGCCGTTCAGAGATCTGCGCCTTGTTCGTCTCACTGAGAACGGGACCGAGGTGAGGTCCCTGCCTTCGAGTTTCTCTGCGACCATTCCACATCTCGACGGGCTGGACGATGTCGTGAGGGTACCGAAGAATAGGCTGCGATACGATTGCGCCTCCCAGACACTGACGGTCAACGGAGTGCTGCATGAGAAGGTTTATCGTGCGCTCCTCACTTGTTGCGGATCGCACGGACGCCGCCGCGAGCTCGAAGGCGTCTTGAGGGACCTGCGGGACCGGTCCTCCCGATACGTCGACGATGACGAGCTCCGGTCACTCGAAACCTTCGCGCAGCGCATCCGCGGCGAGATATTCTTCGCCGAATGCTGGATGATCGTCGAAGGACCGTCCGACTATTTGATCGTACATGCACTCGCGCACGCGATGCGGTACGACCTCGACTGGCAAGGCGTGTCCGTCATCGACGCTCAGAACAACGGTAGCCCGCAAGCGTTTGCGACGCTCGCCCGCGCGCTCGACATTCCCTGGTGTGCCGTATTCGATGGTGACGATGCGGGAAAAGGGTACATAGAGCAGTTCCGCAAACGTGGATTCGATGATGACATCCTGGAGGAACGATGCCGAGTGCATATGGACGGCGATTTGGAAGCGCAACTCGTGGCCGATGGGCTCGGCGCGGAGCTACGCAAGATTCTTGAGAAACTGGGCATAAGGGATGCCTCCAGCCTGACGGAGGAAGAGCTTCTGGAAAAGCTCAGGAACGAGAAGACGGGCTATGCGGTGGAACTGGCGGAGCGTATCCGCGGCAATCGGCGCGTAGCGGAACGCGCACCCGAGGCCTTCCGGGCGGCAATCGGGATGTTGCCGACGCTGAAGACCACGAACACCGTGGATCGAAAGGGAGAAGCGGCGGTCCGGATCCCGAGCGGCAAGATGGCATCGACTTGACCGAGACCGAGCAGCACTGAGGTAGGGAGACTCACACGGTTTCGCTGTCAGCGAGAGTGGAGGGGGCGGGGAGCGTGCCGTCGGCGGGTCGCTCCGAGTTCGGGTCCGGCACGATAGTAGAGTCGGAGTTTTTGGGGGACTAACGGATCCTTAGGTAGTGTCAGAAGAAGTCCGGGAGCGAGAGCATGCGTGTCGTCAACATGCGCGAAGCCAAGACGCACCTTTCTCGTCTCGTTGAGGCTGCCGTCAACGGTGAGCCCTTCATCATTGCGCGCGGAGGCAAACCGTTGGTCAAGGTCATCGCGTTGGAAGCGACAGAGCCAGGAGTGATGCGCCGAATCGGTTTCCTGGACGGCAAGATTTCGGTTCCCGAAGACTTCGACCGGATGGGTTTCACGGAGATCGAGAACCAATTCAAGGGTAAGGAGTAAATCTCCTGACGGGAGCCCAACTGGCGGATGTTAGTCTTCAACCGGGTCGGACGCCAGAGGCAAAGGGATGGCGCGATGTCCCATCACCTACCCACTACGCCAACCCCGGTTTCCTCTCATACCACCCCGCCGCCTGCTCATAGGCGTGCGACACCTGGAAAATCAAGCCTTCCTGAAAGCATGCCCCGATGAACTGTAGCCCGATGGGCAACCCGCCGTCCGTAAACCCGCAGCACACGCTCAGTGCCGGCAGTCCGGTGACGTTGAAGGGGATGGTCGCGCGGGTGCCGAAGCTGCCGCTGGGGTGGCGGAACGGGACCCGGCGGCCGGCCACGTCGGCGAAGCCCTGCTTGCATTCCTCGATGGTGGGGGCGGCCATTCCCACGGTGGGGGCGACGATGACCTGGACGTCCTCGAGGGCCTCCTCGAACTCGCGGCAGATGACGCGCCGGACCCGCTGGGAGGTGACGTAGCTCGAGGCGGGGATGGTGAGGGAGGCGATGTTCCGGGCCATCAGTTCGAAGCTGTAGTCCCGGGGCTGCTTCCGCAGGTAGGGCTCGTGGGCCACCAGGTTCTCGCATCGGCTGGTGGCGGCTTGCACGGCGGGGACCGCATCCATGTGAGGGATGGTGACGTCCTGCACCTGCATGCCCAGGGATTCCAGCGCGGCGACGGCGTCCTGGAAGGACTTGGCGACCTCGTCCACCATAAGCTCGTCGAAGTAGCTGTCGACGATGCCGACCTTCATTCCGGCCACGGGGTTGCCGAGGCTCTCGGTGTAGTCGGGCACGGGCTCGGCGGAGCACAGGGGGTCGTTGGGGTCCTCTCCGGCGATGGCCGCCAGCACCAGGGCGCAATCCTCCACGGTCTTGGTGAAGGGGCCGAAGTGGTCCGACGAGAAGCCGCCGGTGCCGGCGATGCCGCCGTAGCGGCTTACCCGCCCGTAGGTGGCCTTGAGGCCCACGGTGCCGCACCAGGCGGCGGGGTTGCGGACGGAGCCGGCGTTGTCGGTGCCGATGGAGATCAGGCACAGGTCCGCGGCCACGGCGGCGGCCGAGCCCCCGCTGGAGCCGCCCGGCACCCGGCTCTGGTCCCACGGGTTGTGCGTGGTGCCGAAGTACGGGTTCATGGTGGTGCCGCCGCCAGCCCACTCGTGCATGTTGTTCTTGCCCAGGACGATGGCTCCGGCCTCCCGCAGCCGGGTCACCACGGTGGCGTCGAAGTCGGGCTTCCAGTCCGCCAGGATCTTGCTGCCGGCGGTGGTGGGGTAGCCCTTGACCGCGAGGTTGTCCTTGATGGACACGGGCATGCCGTGGAGCGGGCCGCGATGGTTCCCGCTTGCGATCTCGTCCTCGGCCCGGCGCGCGGCCGCCATGGCGTCCTCCTCCATGACGGTGCTGTAGGCGTTGAGGGTGGGATTGAGGCGCTTGATCCGCTCCAGGTAGCAGGCGGTGACGTCTACGGGCGAAACCTCGCGGGCGACGATGCGCGGAGCCAGGTTCGCGATGGTGAGGGTTGTGGGGTCCAACTCGGGCATGGGGCTTCCTTTCGCTAGCGGTGAAAATGGCGTCCTTCGACTTCGCTTCGCTACGCTCAGGACGAACGGAAGATGAGCACGACGAGCGATGATGTGTATGCCGTTCGTCCTGAGCGTAGCGAAGCGAAGTCGAAGGACGCCCGTCAGCCGACGTCGGCGCAAGCCGGGATGACCTCGCGTCCCCAGAGCTCCATGGTGTGGTCGAACACGCGGTTGGGGGGCGTCAGCAGCAAATGGGTGACGCCGGCTTCCCCTAGCTCGCGGACGCGGGCGATGCACTCTGCGGGCGTCCCTGCAATGGCGAAACGGTGTAGCAGGTAGTCGGTGATGAGCGCCGGGTCGGCGCGTTCCTCCAGCGGCTTGCTGATGTCAAAGCCGGCCATGAACCGCTTGACGCCGTCCAGCTCTTCCGGCGGCACGGTTTCGTAGGTGAACCGGAAGTTGTGGTGCGCGCGGTTGGCCAGGCGGTAGCGCACGATGTCGCGCGCCCGGTCGCCGTCCTCGTCGACACTGATCATGCCGGCCATGGCGACGTCGATGTCCGACAGCTCGCGGCCGTCCTCCTTGGCGCCGGCGGCGATGTGGGCCTGGGCCCACTCCAGCACGTCGAGGTCGAACCCGGTGCCGAGCATGATGCCGTCGCTGTAGCGTCCCGCCACCCGCAGGCTCCGGGGGCCCTCCGCGGCCACGTAGAGCGGCACCGGGAGCTTGCCGACGGTGAGCGCGGTCGTGCCGGCGCCTTCCTTGCCCCGGGGCACCTCGATGCGGCGCCCCTGGATCAGCTCGCGGATGGTGGCGAGCCCGGCCGCGAACTCCTTGAGCGGGGTGGCCTTGCGCCCCAGCCTGTAGGTGGAGCCGTCCCCTGTCCCCAGCCCCAGGATCGCCCGGCCGTCCGAGATCTCGTTGCACGTGGCAGCGGACAGGGCCAGGGTCGTGGGGTCGCGGTAGGCCATGGTGGTGGCAGCGATGCCGAAACGGAGCCTTTCCGTCCGCAGCGCGCACACGGTCATGGCCTGGAACCCGTCCAGGTTGTTCAGGTGGCCGTCGGCGAAGAAGAGGGCGTGGAAGCCCAGGGCTTCCGCGGCCACGGCGCGGCGGGTGATCTCTTCCGCGTTCCGGGCCGGGGCGTGGATCGAGAAGAGCACGGTTGTCCTTTCGCTCGGCGGTTGATCAGGGCCGTGGCGGGCGGCGGAGGGTTCCGCCGCCTCCCACGGGAGACCCGCACGTCAATGGCGAGACCGATCGGTTTACGCCATCCCGAACAGCCGCATGGCGTTGCCGCCCAGGATCTTTTCCTTGTCCTCGTCGGAGATGCCTTCCAGCTCCTGCACCATCCGCACCGTGCCTTCCTTCCAGGTGCCCGACGGATCGTTGTGCGGGTAGTCGCTGCCCACCGTCAGGTTGTGGTCCTTCCAGAAGTCGCAGGCGTAGCGGACGGAGGTCTCGGCGGCGAAGGCCGAAACCCAGATCTGGCTGAAGAACTCGCTCGGGGCCTTGCCGAGCTTCTTGCGGGCGTCGGGGTCCATGTCCAGGCGGTTCATGAGCCACGGCACGAAGGCGGCCGAGCCCTCCACGAAGCAGATGCGCAGGTCGGGGAACTCCTTCAGGGCGCCGCGCAGGATCAGGCTGCCCATGTCGACGATGTAGCGGAAGGGAAACGCCAGCAGGAAGGGCAGGGCGTTGTTGTCGGCCTCCAGAAAGAGCTGCTCGATGCCCACCAACGCCGGGTTGGGATGGCCCTGGCGGTCCGACGCCGTGTCGTGCACCAGGATCGGCACGTCGAGCTGGCACACCTTGTCGTAGAACGGCCACAGCCGCTCGGCGCCCAGGTTGGCGTCCTCGAAGCCGCCCATGAACTTCACCGCCTTGAGGCCGAGCTGGTTCACCATCCGGTCCAGCTCCCTGCAGGACTCCTCCACGTCCGGCAGGAACACCCATCCGACGCCGATGTAGCGCTCGGGGTGGGCGCATTCCGCGAGGTCCCGGGCCACCGCGTCGTTGTAGCGCCGGGCCAGCTCGCACCCCAGGTCCCGGTCCCAGGTGTACAGCAGCTCGCGGTTCTCCGGGATGAGCACGTGCTTGTCGAAGCCCTCGAAGTCGGCCTGCGCCACGCGGGTGTCAAGGTGCCAGCGCCCCTTGGGTGACTGGTCCTTGATGAGGGTGCCGTCCGGCAGCACGGACTTCACCTCGTCGCCGTTCCGCACTACGCGGGGCGATTCCGGATACTGGTCGCTGATGCCTTCCAGGAACTTCACCGGGAAGTAATGGGTGTCGCAGTCGATGTACATCGGCCGTCCTCCGTTACGCATACGTAAAGATCGCCCGCCCCAGGATCTTGCCTTCCTCCAGGTCCGCTACCGCCTCGTTGACCTGATCCAGGCTGTAGCGGCGCGTCACCAGGTCGTCGAGCTTGAGCTTGCCTTCCCGGTACCAGCGGACGAACGTGGGGAAGTCGCGGTCCGGGAGGCAGTCGCCGGCGTGGGTGCGGGTGAAGTAGCGCCCTCCGGCGAAGAGATTGGTGTTGATGAGCGGCGTCGCGCCGGGGGGCGGCAGGCCGATCAAAAGGGCGGTGCCGCCGCGCTCGAGCCCCGGAGCCCCGGTGCGCACCGAGCGCAGGATCTGGTCCTGGGTGGTGGGATGCCCCACCGCGTCTAGCGCGTAGTCCGCGCCGCCACCGGTCAAGTCGGTGATGGCCTCCACTGGGTCCACCTTGCCGGCGTTGATGCAGTGGGTGGCGCCGAAGCCCTTGGCGAATTCGAGCTTCTCGTCGTCCAGGTCCACGGCGATGAGCGGGTAGGCGTCCACCACCGCGGCGGCCGAGATGGCGCACATGCCGATGCCGCCTACCCCGTAGACCGCCACCGACTGCCCCGGGCCCACCCGCAGCGTGTTGATGATGGCGCCGGAGCCGGTGGTGACGGCGCATCCGATGACGGATGTCACCTCCGTGTCCACGTCGTCGTCCATGGGTAGCACCACCCGCTCGGACGCCACCAGGTGCTCCGCCCAGGTGGACGCCGACGCCCAGATGGACTGTTCGCGCCAGACCGCCGGGATGGGCGGCCGCATGTTGAGGGCGTGGGAGACGGGCGGCAGCGGCGACTCGGGGGCGTTGCGGTCGACCCAGGTGGTGAAGACCCGGTCGCCCTCCTTCACGTGGGTCACGTCGCGGCCTTTGGCCACCACCACGCCGGTGGACTCGTGCCCCAGGAGCGCCGGCAGCTTGGAACGCTGTTCCTCCGGGGAGCGTTGGATCTGGTGGAGCTGCGAGTGGCAGATGCCGCTGGCGTAGAGCTTCACCAGCACCTGGTCGGGAGCCGGGTCCGGAAACGTGACCTCGTCCACCACCAGGGGTTTGCGCGATTCCACCAGGATCGCGGCACGGGACTTCGTTGGCATGGCGCTTTCCTTTCCGTCAGACGGCCGGGGCCGTGCCGGCCCCCAAGGCCGTGTGGCCGCCCGTGGGCGGCTTCGCAAATTTCGTGACTAGTTGCCGGCGGGTGGTTTGTCAAGGGATCGCCCGGCGGCGGTTTCCGCTGGTTCCCGTTTCAAAAAGGTGGTATCCACGACTACGGAATTCAGTGTTCCGTCCCCGCGCCCGCGCATCCTCACAACGCGGTTTGCGAGACGGGACGCCAGGAAATCGGGAGGTGCGATCATGTCCATTATCGATGCCGACGCCCACGTCGTCGAGTCCGAGCATACTTGGGACTACATGGAACCGGCCGACCAAAAGTATCGTCCGCTCGTCGTCAAGCCGACCGGCGAGGGGGGCGGCGAGTACTGGTTCATCGACGGCAAGATCCGGGGACTGGTGCGTATCGTCATGACCGCCCAGGAACTGGGCGAGGTGGCCGAACGCACCGGCCGGGTGATGTTCACGCCTCAGGAAACGCGCGAGATGGAGAACGTCGAGGCTCGCCTCAAGCACATGGACGAGCTGGGCATCGACGTGCAGGTACTCTATCCCACCATCTTCATCGAGCAGGTCACCGACAAGGCCTCGGTGGAGATCCCGCTCTGCAAGAGCTACAATCGCTGGCTGACCGACCTTCACAACCGAGGGAAAGGACGCCTGCGCTGGATCTGCGTGCTGCCGTTGCTGGATATGAGCGCGGCCCTTGAGGAGTTGGAGTACTGCAAGCAGAACGGCGCCTGCGGGGTCTTCATGCGCCCCATCGAGGGCCATCGCCTGCTCACCGATCCCTACTTCTACCCCCTCTACGAGAAGGTGAGCGAGCTCGACATGGCCGTGGGCGTGCACGTCGGCAACGGCAACCCCCAGGAGCTGGACCTCGTGTCCCAGTACAACGGCGGCGGCAGCTTCTGGAAGTTCCGCATCCCGGTCATCGGCATGTTCCACTCGGTGATCATGGGCGAGATCCCGAAGATGTTCCCCAAGCTCCGCTTCCACTGGGCCGAGGCCGCGGCGCTCTGGGTCCCGTACGTGGTCAAGGACCTGCAGCGCCGCTGGGGCGCGCAGAACAAGGACCTGCCGGACAACATCCTGAAGGAGTACCGGCAGTACGTGTCGTGCCAGACCGACGACGACGTGGACTACGTCCTGCGGTACTCGGGAGAAGACAACATCGTCATCGGCACCGACTACGGCCACAACGACCAGTCCACCGAGATCGAGGCGCTGCGGAACCTGAAGGAGCTGGGCAGCATTACGGAGCCGCAGTACGACAAGATTGTTACGGACAACCCGAGGACGCTGTTTGCGTTGAATTAGGTAGCGCCAGGTTCCCCCTCGTTGGGCGGGAGCCAGCCTTTCAGGCAAGGACAGGGCGGGTTTCGACCCGCCCTGTGTCGTTGTGAGTCAACGAAGCGCTAGTCCGCCTTGGTGCGCACGCGCCAGCGCTGATACTTGCCCCGGGCCTCGTCGCAGGTCTCCAGGGTCAACCCGCGGATGAGGTGCACCGGCCGGCCGCCGCCTCCCTCCCGAGAGTCACCACCCGCCACCGTCACGCAGAACTCCGGTGCGCTCTTGGCGACGATCTCGCCGGTGGCCGCGAGCGAGAAGCCCTGCGGCGCCGACCCGTCGCACTTCGCCAAGCCGAGCCGGGCGCCCGCCCGGGACCCGCCCGCGGTCATGCACACGTCGAAGCCCGGCATGTGGAACCGCCCCGCCTTGATGGCGTCGCTGTCGAACCCCTGGTCGACGCCGATCTGTCCCTGATAGCTGTAGCAACTGTGCGCCTGGAGGCCCCTGTCGACCCTGGCGCGCTGCTTGTGGCCGCGGATGTCGAGGCAAAAGCCGCGCGGTTCGTCGAGGCGGTCGACAAGCAGGACCTCCACCGTTTCGCCCGCTTGAGCGGGGAAGGCAAGCGGGGCGCCGATGAGCACGGCTAGAATCATGAGACCAAGGTATTTCATGGAAGCTCCGTTCTTTGGCTGGACGGACATAGCGGTTTCAAATTAGACGCGCGGCGGTTTCAACGATCCAGTTTCAACAGGCGGGCGGCGGTACCGCCCAGGATATCCTCCTTGACCTGCTCTGGCAGTTCCAGGTTCCGGACGGCCTCGATGTATTCGCGGATGGCCTGGTTGCCCTTGCCGCCTTGCGTGCTCACGCCGGTGAAGTTCTGCGGATAGTCCGTGGCGAACACGAGCCGTTCCGGCCGGATGCCCAGCAGCCCGCAACGAAAGGCCGTGATTCCACCCTCGAAACCCGAGAGGTCGAAGTAGAGCCGGTCGAAATACTCGTCGAACGAGTGCTTCAGGGTGCCGAACCGGTGCGCCATGGCCACCAGCCGGTCCTTGAGCGCCGAAATGCCGCCGCCGAAGTGCCCGATGACGAAGTCGAGTTGCGGGTGCCGGTCCAGCACCCCTCCGGCGATCAGGCGAATGGTGGCGATGGTGAGGTCGATCTCCCGGCCGATGATACGCGGCAGATCGTAGCCCTGAATGGAATCGTACCCCTTGGGCACGAGCGCCGGATGCACGAAGATCGGAACGCCGAGCCGCGCCACTCGCTCGTAGAACCGGTCCAGCTCCGGCGCGTCAAGCGAGAGGCCGCCCACCTGCGAGGTGACCGTCACCCCGTGGAGCCCCCGCTCCAGGACCGCCCGGTCCAACTCGTCCAGCGCCTTGTCCCCTTCAAGGACAGGCGCATGCGCGAGCCCGACGAACCGCCCCTTGTGCTCCCGCTCCAGCTCCGCGTAGCAATCATTGATGACCCTGCAATCCTCGAGACTCCCGTCCCACCCCAGGTGGCAGGACACCACCGACACGTCCACCCCCGCCTCGTCCATGTCCCGAAGCTGCGCCTCGGCGTCGTACAGCTTCGAATGCAGCGTCATCCGCGGGACGCCACCGTCGGTGGCCACGGTTACCGTGTCCGAGTAGAGGCCCTTCTGGCGCGCCAGTTCCGCGGGCACGTAGTGATGTTGGAAGTCTACGACCACGGTTCAGCTCATTGGGTGAAGGCCAAGGAGCATACGCAGGCTTTCCTCGACCTGTCCCATGATTGCGTCGGAAGCTCGCCCCGCCCGCTCGATGAGGTATTCTTTGTCCAAGGTCATGATCTGCGACACATTTATTACAGACGTCCGCGGCAAACCTGTCCCTCGCCGGGCAAGGGAGACATTACCGGGTGCCTCGGCCAATCTGAGGTTGGAGGTGATGGCCAACGCGACCACGGTCCGAATTCGGCTTCGGTTGAAGCCGTCGGATTGAACGATCAGAACAGGGCGGCGGTACCCTGGCTCTGATCTCCCCGGCACCGGCAAGTCCGCCCACCAGATCTCACCACGATTCACCACTCGTCTCCGGCAGGCAACGAAAGGAATTGGAGGGCCTCGAGTCGTTTATCGAGCGCGGAAATCGAAGGGTCTTGGCCGTACACGGCGTTGAGCCGTTCCGTCAACTGGTCGCCAGCGTGCCGCGCAACGAACTCATCGACAGCCTTCGTGTAGAGTTCGCTCCGGGAGATCCCCAACCTCTTCGCCGTACGCTCCCCGGCCTCGAAAACTTCGTCTCGAATGGAAATGGCTGTTTTCATGATTTGCAGTATAACCCAGGTTATACTTCTGCACAATCCCAGGGTGTCTTGCCATCCACCGAAGGACGGTTGATAATGCATGTTCAAGGGTGAAGTCCTTCTTTCCCTGAACGGTTGAGTCGTGACTTATCCTGCCTTGCGGATGGAACACCCTGCCTTGCCGATGGACCTCACCATGAACCGCCGCCGGCTCCCCATCGGGATCCAGGACTTTCGGACAATCCGGGAGCGGGACGGCTACTATTACGTGGACAAGACGCCCCTCATCCGGGAATTGGTGGAAGGGGGGCGGTACTACTTCCTGTCCCGCCCGCGCCGGTTCGGCAAGAGCCTCCTGATGGATACCTTGCAGGAACTGTTCGAGGGAAACGAGGCCCTGTTCAGGGGTCTGGACATCCACGGACACTGGGACTGGTCGGACCGTCACCCGGTGGTGGGGCTGAGCTTTGGCGGGAAGTACAACGAGCCGGACGACCTGGAGCGCAGCACGCTCAACCAGTTGGCGATCATCGAACACGGCGCCGGTCTCGAGCCGGTGCCGGACACCGGACCGGAGCGTCTGCGCAATCTCCTGTATCGCCTGCATCACGCCACCGGCCGGCCCGCCGTGGTGCTGGTGGACGAGTACGACAAGCCGATCCTGGACGCACTGGAAACCCCGGACTTGGCGAAGGCGAACCGCGACTATCTGCGGGGTTTCTACGGGATCATCAAGGACAGCGCCCGACACGTGCGGTTTGTCCTGGTCACCGGGGTGAGCATGTTCTCGAAGGTGAGTCTGTTTTCGGGCCTCAACAACCTGGAGGACATCAGCCTGGACCCGCGCTACGCCACGATCTGCGGGTACACGGATGGGGACCTGGACCGGGTGTTCGGCCCGGAGTTGCCGGGTCTGGATCGGGACGAGATCCGGCGCTGGTACAACGGCTATCACTGGCTCGGTGAGGAAAGGGTCTACAACCCCTTCGATCTGCTGCTGCTGTTCCGGCGGCGCCGGTTCAGCCCCTACTGGTTCGAGACCGGCTCGCCCACGTTCCTGTACCGGATGCTGGTGGAAAAGAAAGTCAATCCGATGACCCTGGAGAATCGGGTCACGGATGCAGGGCTTGTGTCAAAGTTCGACGTGGACGACATCGGCATCGATGCGCTGCTGTTCCAGACCGGCTACCTCACCATCGTGGGCGAAACGTGGGACGGCGTGGAGACGCTCTACACGCTGGACTATCCCAACTTCGAGGTGCGCCGCAGCCTGAACCAGGGACTTCTGGAATACATGACCCGGCGGGGACGGGAGGCCGTGGACCAGGGGAAGGAACTGGTTGGCCTTCTCTCGGCGAACGACTTCACGGGTTTCGGGGAGCGGCTGCAGGCGTATCTGTCGGGGATTCCGCATCAATGGTACGACCGCAGCGAGGTCGAACGATACGAGGCGCATTACGCCAGCATGCTGTACATGGGTTTCCGGGCAATCGGAATGGACCTTCGTGTAGAGGACGCATCGAGCCACGGCCGCTCGGACATGGTGGTGTTTCACCGCGGGCAGGTATTCGTGCTGGAGTTCAAGATGGCGGACGGGGAGGGGGAGGCGGCCGCGGTGATGGACCGGGCCATGTCCCAACTGAGGGAGCGCGGCTATGGGGAGAAGTACAGGGACCGGGGGGAGCCGATTCACCTGGTAGGGATGGTCTTCGGCCGGAAGGAGCGGAACCTGCTGGGGATCCGGCACGAGCGCGGCTGATGAACAACGCCAACGCCATCATCCCCAGCACCTGCTGGGAATGCAGCGCCCATTGCGGCTCACTTGTGACCGTCGAGGACGGGCGGGTCACCAAGGTGTCGCCTTACCCGGAACACCCGGCGTCCCTGGGGGCCTTCTGCGTGAAGGGAATCCGGGGTCTGCCGGAGCTGACCTACCATCCGGACCGGGTGCTCTACCCCATGAAGCGCACCGGTCCGCGGGGCGGGGGGCGGTGGCAGCGGGTGTCGTGGGACGAGGCGCTGGACGAGATGGCGGAGTCGATGCTGGCGGTGCGGGAGCGGTACGGTCCGGCGGCGCTGTGCGGCGCGGTGAGCAACGCGCACTTCAGCCGCGGGGTGATGCTGGCGCTGCTGTTGCGGGCGTTCGGGTCGCCCAACTGGATGATGAACCAGGACCTGTGCGGCGGGTGCCGGGCGCTGAGCGACCGCATCACGGGGCTGGCCATCAGCAAGGGCGAGGACATCGACAACACGCGCTGCGCGCTGATTGTGGGGCGCAATCCGTACGCGGCGGACCCGCCGCAGTGGCAGGCGCTCAAGCGCGCCAAGGCGAAGGGCGCACGCGTCGTGGTCATCGATCCCGGCGAGACGCCGGCGGCCACCATGGCGGACCTGTGGCTGCGGCCCCGGCCAGGCACGGACGCCGCCATCGGGCTGGCGATGATCCACTGGCTGGTGGAGCACGGGCGCTACGACCGCGACTTCGTGGAGCGCTGGTGCCACGGGTTCGACGCTCTGGCGGAGCGGGCGGCCCGGTACCCCGCCGAGCGCGCGGCCGAGTTGACCGGAGTGCCGCGGGCGGAAATCGAACGCGCCGCGGAGCTCTACGCCGACGGGCCGTCCTGCTTCGTGAGCGGCCACGGTATCGATGCCTTCAGTGCCGGCGTCCAGACCTTCCGCGCTTTCCATTGCCTGGTGGCCATCAGCGGCAACCTGGACCGCAAGGGCGGCAACCGCCGCGTGAAGAAACCGGCCGGGTTCACCAACTACATCGAGGTGTTGCACAAGCCCGAGTTCCGGCTGCCCCTGGAAATGGAGAACCGGACCATCGGTGCGGACCGGTTTCCGCTATGGGCCGGCCCCGAGGGCTGGCAGACGGCCTGCCACAACCCGTCGGTGATCGAAGCGGTGCTGAGCGGCAAGCCGTACCCGGTGCGCGCCATGTATGTCAGCGGCGTCAACATCGTGGTCACCTATCCCGACACCCCGAAGACCCTGGCGGCGCTCAAGTCCCTGGACTTCCTCGCGGTGGCCACCCACATGATGAACCCCACGGCCGAGTACGCGGACATCGTGCTGCCCAAGACCACGGGGCTCGAGGACGAGGAGGTGTCGCTGGAAGGGTCCGGTCCGTGCCTGAGCCTCATCCAGCCCGCGGTGGAGCCGCTGGGGGAGGCGCGTGGCGACTTCCGCATCGCCCATGACCTGGCCCGGCGCATCGAAGCCCGAGGTGTCACCGAAGCGCGGCGTTTCATTCCCTGGGAGACCAAGCGCGAGTTCAACGAGTTCCTGCTGGGGGACTGCGGCGTCACCGTGGAGCAGATGCGCGAGAAGGGGTACGCCAATTTTCCGTTCACCTACGGTGACTTCGAGAAGGCCGGGTTCAAGACCAAGACCGGCAAGGTGGAGCTCTACTCCGAACGCCTTGCGGAGCTGGGTCTCGACCCGCTGCCCGACTACACGCCCACGCGGTCGGAGCGTGAAACCCCCGCGGTGCGCGACGCATACCCGTTGACTCTGTTGACCGGAGTGCGCGAGCGCACCTACCACCACTCGCGCTTCCGCGACCAGGGCTGGGCGCGCAAGGTGTCGCCGGACCCGTGGCTCCAACTGCATCCCGAGACGGCTACGCGGTACCGGCTGGCCGAGGACGACTGGGTCTGGGTGGAGACCGCCGGCGGTCCGGGCCGCTGCCGCCTGAAGGTCCGTGTCACCGAGGCCACCCTGCCCGGGGTGGCGCGCACCGGCATGGGCTGGTGGTACCCGGAGGCGGAGGCCCCGCACCGGGGCGCGCTGGAAGTGAACATCAACGCCGCCATGCGCTATGATGGGCCGTGGGATCCGGTGACTGGGTCCGCGGACACGCGCGGGCTGCCGTGCCGTATTGCCAAGGTCGAGAGTTTGTGAGAACACCAGTTGAAGGAAACACTGGTAGATCGGAACAGCGCCCTTCGACTTCGCTATGCAAAGTCTGTCCCGATTTCGTGGCCGGGGCCCAGGGCGAAGGGTGTGTGATCGCACGCGGGGTTAGAACTTCGGAGGAAGACCCATGCTGAACATAGTCAGAGAACCGGCCGTGCTGAATCAGCCCGTGGTGGACCCTGCGGCCTGGACCGCGGAGGACCTGGACGCCGACCAGAGCTGGATCCACCCGCTGACCGAGAGCGAGATCGCGGATCTGGACGCGGCCGTCGCTCGGGTGGAGGAGCGCGGGCTGGACGTCCTGGACATCACCCGGGACGACTTCGTGCTTTCGACCCTGGGGGACCGGCTCGATGAGATCGCCGACGACGTGGTCAACGGCCGCGGCATCGGGCTCATACGGGGCGTGCCGGTGGAGCGCTACAGCCGCATGCAGGCCGCCATCGCCTTCTGGGGCATCGGCCTCTTCCTCGGCTATCCCGTGTCCCAGAACTCCAAGGGGCACCTGCTGGGCCACGTGGCCGACCTCGGCGGCACCCTCAAGAACCCGAAGCACCGCGGCTACCAGACCCACGACATGCTGCCCTTTCACTCCGACGCCTGCGACGTGGTCGTGCTGATGTGCCTGCACCCGGCCAAGTCCGGCGGCAGCAGCCGCTTCACGAGCACCCTCAACGTCTACAACGAGATGCTGAAACGCCGGCCCGAGTTGGTGGCGGAGCTGGCCGCCCCCATCTACCGCGACCGGCGCGAAGAGGTTCCCGAGGGCAAGGACCCGTGGTGGCAGCTCCCGATCTTCAACTTCTACGAAGACTACCTGACGGTGAGCGCGGGCGGCACCTACATACGCTCCGCCCAGCGGTTCGAGCAGTTGCCGCGCCACACCAAGGAACTCAAGGAGGCCCTGGACCTCTTCGCCAAGCTGAACAACGAGCTGTCGTACGACATGGAGTTCCTGCAAGGGGACGTGCAGATCCTGCACAACCACGTCACCTGCCATTCGCGCACGGAGTTCGAGGACTATCCCGAGCTGGAACGCCGGCGCAACCTGCTGCGCCTCTGGCTCGGCACCCCCGGCGGACGGCCGCTGCCGCCGGCGTACGACGACCGCTTCGCCCACCTCAAGCCCGGCGAACGCCCTGCGGGCGGCGTCGTGGTGCCGGGTACGGTGTACAGCGCGCCGTTGTATCCGGAGTAAGTCAGGGGCGACTCGGACCCCATGGGACGTTTGCGCCAAGTCGCGTCCAGCGCTATACTCCGCCTCATGAAAACACCGCCGCGCCGCACGCTACAATCCAAGAGAGCTTAGGCTCCGCGTGCGGTAGCGGCATCTCAACTCCCAATCAGGTTTTCACCAGTCAGAGTTTCTCGATCATGCAGTCGCGCAGTTATGCGGTTCTCATAGATGCCGGTTTTCTGAAACGAAAATTGGGATCGCGTGAGAAACCGCTGAATGCTGACGACGTCCGCGACTTCGTTGATCGGCTAACCGCAGTTCCGGATCTCGCCGATCACCGCTTGCACCGCGTCTATTTTTACGACGCCCCGCCGTTGAAGTCCCAACAAGAAAAACCGCTAGCAGGTGGGAGCGTGGAGTTCGGCAACACGGCACTTGCACGGAACAACCAACGCCTACATCAAGAATTACGCGGTGTCCCCTTCGTAGCCTTGCGAATGGGGGACTTGCGATTTCGAGGCTGGACTTTAGACACTCGGCAACTGCCGCCTGACAAACCTCATTTTCAGATTTCCGCAGACGACCTTCGTCCCAACGTGAATCAGAAGGGCGTCGATATGAGGATCGGACTAGACATCGCTTCGCTGACCTTGAAGAAGCACGTCGACATTATTGTTTTGGTTACCGGTGACAGTGATTTCGTGCCGGCAATGAAGTTTGCTCGTCGCGAGGGCGCCCAACTCTTTCTCGTCCCTTTGGGAAGCAAGGTTACCGATGATGTGCGTGAGCACTGCGACGTGATGCTAGACATGCCCGCGGTTTCCGAGGGTTGATCTCCACAGTCCTCCTTGGTGTCTCACGTAGCGCCACCGTCTTCATAGGCGGCCGAACCTATCTCATCGTAGTCTGGTTCCGGATCGTCGAAGCCTTCAATCTCCCCTGGTTCAACGGGTTGGGTCTCCGCAGAAATCACTTTCTCGCGGATCAGCGTATTGCGAAATACTTCGCCGCCACCCGGGCGGGCCTTTCCCATGGCTTCAAATATGAGGTTCAACATAGCCTCGCCACGCTCGGCGAAGCATTCGGCGAACTGGTCAACCTTGAGTCGGTCATAGTCCAACCAATGACGTTGAAGAACAGACCGCAGGTTGTCTTCGGGGTTGTCCTGCTTCAACCGCTCCAGGTAACGCGATGGCGCCGCACCACCTATGATGCGGTTAGTAGAGGCATCGATGGGCGTCTTGTTGATGATGGAGTCGTAGAGAGATCGTGGAACGGGCGCTTCTTGTTTCTGGCACCAAGCCACGGGGAAGATGTGGTGAATGTCTATCGCTTGGTCATGGTAGGTGGAAAGCGTGAGCGGATCGCCCGTCCGCCAGTCGACCGCACCGCTCTTCATCTGTAGCGCGTAGAGGCCCTTGTAGGCGGCGCTGTTGCGGGTACGTAGCGATATGAGGCGCTCAGGGTTGAAACTTGCCTCGGTGATGAGCCGAGGTTCTGCCCCTGTGCGAACGTAACGAGCGACTTGGTCCAAGTCTAGGGCGTATTGAGTTTCGACACCGCCACCGTAGGCTTCGCTAAAGATGCCCGACCAGAACCAGCGCTCAAGGCTTTGTCTGGCCACTGATGGATCAAGTTCCTTGCCAAGCTCGACAAAAAGTGCAGCCAGTGGGACGAGTTGGGTGTTGTACGGGACATCCCCCTGTTTGAAGACGAACTGGCCATGAAGGAACCTGGCCGCTCGCTTGAAACCCTCCTCAACATTGTCCGCCCACTCTTTGTACTCACCCAGCATAAGCTCGAGTATGTCGCGTTTCTGACAGCCAATGGCCGGGATTTGGTTCACAGGCTCACTGAGCGTTTCCTTCTCTCTGCGCCGCTGCTGAGTTGCGAGAAGGGTAACGGCTTGGAGAAACTGTTCACCCTGTATTCCGCGCAGCACGGCAAAGTCGTTGTGCATGCGTTCGCGCCGTTCATCCCAATCATTTCTCAGGTCAAAGTCATCTGCGGCGAAGGTCGCCGTCACGAGCTCAAAGACAGTGAGGGTGACTCCGCCGGTGTTGACTTTCTCGAACACAGTGCAGACGGCTTCCTTTGGTGTTTCCCGATTCAGTCCGATGACAGGGAGTAGATAGCCTCCAAACACTTCGAGGATTTTGTTGTTGAAACGTTCGCTGAACTCGATGATGTTTTCGTTAGGATGCGTCCCTGCCTGGTGCCAAAAGCCCTGGTAGGCAAACATCCAGTTCATGGGCTGAAGCAGATGTTCGGTAGGGATCATATGGTTCTGGTATTCAAGATCGGGTGTTGATAGGTCCAGAACCGTCTCCCGTCCGAAGTCACGCGTGACTCGCTTGTTCTCTGGAACGCTGACAATCGCGTCCTCTCTGTCCGCAACTGGATCCATAGCTCTAAGCATGTCGATGTAGTACCAGCGCCTGATCCGTCCGCCACGACTGTCGTGGGTGTCAACAGGCCCAGGGTATTTTAATGCTTGATAGAGGGATGTAAGGCGTTGTTGGCCGTCTAAAAGGAAGAGTTCTATGGCGCTGTCTCCGCGACTCGCGCCTTCAACAGGCCGTGCTTTGAATCGGGTCTCTCCCCCGGCGTCGAGCGTCATGATCGCGCCGACTGGAAAACCGCGTGATATGCTGGCGAGCAAGGCGCGGATGCGGTAGTCATCCCACACCCACCTCCGTTGGAATTCTGGAAGCTGGATCTTTCCGGCCTCCACATCCTCCAACAGGTTCTTCAAGGATACCGGGTTTGTTGTAAACACTCGTTGTATCTCCGTGTATGTTTACCCAAGCCTTGTGAGAAGTTTGATGACCCTACGACCGACGCCGGCCTCAGTACGGCCGGCAGAGCCGGTCCCGCGCTCCCCATATGTCGATGCCGCCGGCGATCACGTCGCGGGCTTCGAGCACCATCGGCTCGCGGGCGTCCACGTAGGGGGCGCCGGGGTAGTTGATGAGTTGGAGCGTTTCGTAGGCGCCGACGACACGATCGGCGGCGGGCAGTTCCACCTCGACGTCGCGGTTGCCGGTGCTGATGGCGGCGTTGGCGGCCTTCTCGTAATACAGCAGCGGCGCTTCGGTGCCGTCCTTGCCGCCGTACTCGTAGGTGACGAGGACGGTCTTGATGCCTTGCTCCTCGCAGCCTTTCACCGTCAGCATGACCTCGATGAAGGCGTTGCCCGAGCCGGTGCGCGTGATCAGCGCGGCGTCGGCGCCGAGGGAGGCGGCCGTCCCGACGGCGTTCCGGGCGGCGATTTCCTTCTCGCGGGAGGTCTCGAAGCCGATGCGCTCCAGGATGACCCCGGCGCAGCGGAAACGTTCGTCCCTGAGCAGCGCCAGCACCAGGGGCTGGTTCTGCCAGTTCCAGGTGATGGGATGATAGCTCACCGTGCGGATGGTGCCGGGGGCGATGGCGCCGTCGATGAGCTCGTTGGGATGGATGACCGTGGACAGGGTCTCCTGCACATGGAGTCCGTAGTACGACACGTTGGACGGCTTGTGCTCCGCCTCGGTGAAGCAGCCGATGATGACCACGGCGCACGGGAGGTCGCGGTCGCGGCTGTCCGGGTCGAAGACCTCCACGTCGTCGGGCGCGAGGCCGGTGGTGGTCTCGGCCACCTTCAACGCCACGCCGAACTGGGCGCGCTGGATGGCCTGATGGGCCTCGTAGGCGGGCAGGCCTTCTTCCAGGTCCAGCGTCATCACGAGGTTCACCAGGGAGGCGAACGGGGTCATGTCGGCGCCCGGTCCCCACATGTCGAGAATGGCGCTCCGCTGTGAGGTGGTGCCGGTGCGTACGGTGCCCTCGTAGGCCACGGCCGTGGCCAGCGCCATCCCCGAGAGCCGGTGCGTGCGCCCGGCGCCCACCGGAGCCACCGGCCCGAGGATTCCCGGGAACACCTGTCCCGAGCCCGCGGTCTTGATGCGCGGCTCCACCACGTCGCGGATGCCCGTGACCCGCGCCTTCTCGCCCGGGCGCACCACGTCGAAGCGCGCGAAACGCACCCGCGGGTCCTGCTCCGCCAAGGCCGCCAGCCCCTCCGCGTCCACCTCCAGCACGCCGGAGTCGTAACGCATTTCACGGCCGAGGCGAATCTCGCGCACGCGGTACTCGGCTAGTTCAAGGCCGCTCATGACGCCCCTTTCCCCATCCGCGCAGCCGCCGCGTCAGTGCATGTGCTGGCCGCCGTCGACGCTGATGGACTGGCCGGTGACGAAGTCGCTGTCGTCGGACGACAGGAAGATGACCGTGCCCACCAGGTCGTCCGGGTACTGGTCGCGCTGGAACGCGCGGCTCTTGCGCCGGTTCTCCAGTTGCTGGGGGGTGGTGACGCCCTGCTGGTTGTCGCCCGAGATGGTGAGGCCGGGCATGATGGCGTTGACGTTGATGCCGTCGGGGCCGATCTCCCGCGCCAGCGCCCGGGTAAAGCCGAGCACGCCGGCCTTGGACGAAACGTAGTGCAGGAACATCGGCGTGCCGCCCAAGATGGTACCCGAGGAGATGTTGATGATCTTGCCCTTGCCCTGCTCCTTCATGGCCGGGTAGACCGCCTTCACGCACAGGAACAGGCCCTTGACGTTCACCGCCATGACCCGGTCCCATTCGTCCTCGGGGATCTCCATGAACGACTTCTTGGTGAGGGCGGTGTAGAGCCCGGCATTGTTCACCAGGACGTCGATGCGGCCGTACTCCTTCAGCACCGCTTCCGCCATCTCGCGGGTCTTCTCCGGCGAGGAGACGTCCACGGCCACGGGGATGGCCTCGCCGCCGTCCTTCTTGATCTCCGCCGCCACCTGCGTAGCCGCCTCCACCTGGATGTCGGCCACGGCCACCTTGGCGCCTTCCGCCGCCAGCCTCTTGGAGTAGGCCCGGCCGATGCCGATGCCGCCGCCCGTCACGATCGCCACCTTACCGTCCAAACGCATGATGAAATCCTCCTTGCTTGTGCCTGCGTTACCTGGCCCCACCCGACTTGGTTCAACGGCCAAGTTGTGTCTAAGCACCATCTGAGAGAGGCGACAACCCCCTGAATCGTCATTCCCGCGAACGCGGGAATCCAGGTGGGGTGAGGCGGGGAAACGCCGCTTACCGCTTCGGCACCAGGATATTCTTCAGCTTGACCATCAGCTCGGAATCGAGCTCGAAGAACTCGTTCACGGCTTCCACGACCCGGGTGCCGGGAATCGGGTTGATGATGAGATTGGCCTTCTTGGCCTCGGCCAGCAGCGCGGGGTCCTTGAAGGTGGCCGCGAAAGCCTTGCGCAGGAGTTCCACGCGGTCCTTCGGTGTGCCCGGAGGCAGCGAGAAGGCTCTCAGGATCTCGTGGGCATTACGTCCGACGACGTTTGCCAACTGGCGCTGCTCCGCGGTCTTGGCCAGCTCGACGATGTTGGGCACGCCGGCGAGCCTTGGGTGCCGGCCGACGCCGACCTGCACGACGAAGTTCAGCTCACCGGGAATCCGCTTGGGCCAGAACGACAGGATGACGTCGGGACTCCAGCAGCCGCCGAAGACCTCGCGCTTCTCGATGGCCAGGCGGATCCGGGCGGCGCCCCCGTAACCCTCGATCAACTGGTAGGGAACCGGCGTGATGGCGCCCACCAGCCTGGGGATGTCCGAGATGGAGCTTCCCGGCCCCATGCCGCCGAGCTTGAGGGGTTGCTTGGCCGCGAGCCACTGTTCGAAGTTGGTGATGCCGCTGTCCTTGGCGACGATGCACGCGGTGTAGCTGGGCTTGGGGACGGTGATCCATTCGAACTTCCGGGCGTCGAACTGGACCCGCTTGTTCCCCAGCACCTGCTGCAGCACCAGCGTCCCCACCCAGTGGCCGATGGTGAGGCCGTCGGGCTTGGCCTTGTTGTACATGTAGTTGGCCGCGATCAGGTTGCCGGCGCCGGTCATGCTGGTGACCAGGGTCCGCGGCGATCCCGGTATGTGCTTGCCGATGTGCCGGCCCACCAGCCGCGCGTACGTGTCGAAACCCCCACCTGGGGCGGAGCCCACGATGATGCGGATGGTCTTGCCCTTGTAGAAGTCCTCGGCCGAGGCCGCGGTGGCGGCCACGACGGCCATGACGATACCCGCCGCCAGGGCCACACGGAGCACGGAACGGAGATACGGTCTCATGGTGTTACTCCTTTTCGGAAAGAGACGGTTTGGAGCCCGGCGGCCCGTTACGGACCGTCCGGCATCATGCGCCGGGAAGCTCAACGGTACGAATTCCTCGATGTCTCTGCAACCGGCGATGATCTCGGCCCGTGAGTTTTTCGCACGTTCTGCCATCAGAGGACTTCCACTGCCTTGAGCGCGATCTCCATGGCGCGCTTCTCGGCCTCACGAGCCGGCGGTCCGTGGAAGCCGAGCTTGCCGGTGACGCACTCGTCGGAAACCGCCAGCACGGCGCCCGCCTTGGCGCCCTTGACCTGGGCCACTGTGAGGAAGGCGGCGGTGACCATGTCAATGGCGGCGATGCCTTGTTGTTCCAGGTCGGCCAGCAGCTCCGGCGTTTCCCGGAACAGCGCATCGGTGGTGAACACGCGGCCGTGGTGGACCGGGACGCCGAGGTTTTCGGCCGCGCGTGTCAGCGCTTCCACTACGCGCGGGTGGGACACGGTGTCGAAGTCTTCGGGAACGTATCGCGGGCTTGCCCCGTCCCCCCGCACGGCACCCGTGGCGATGACGACATCGCCCACCTTGACGCCTCCTTGCAGCGAGCCGCAGCTCCCCACCCGCACCAGGGTTTCTACGCCGGCGGCGCACAGTAGCTCGGTGGTGATGGCGGTGTCCGGGGAGTATCGCCCGCCGTTGCCCACCGTGACGCGGCGCCCGCCCAGGGTGCCGGTGTGCATTTCGTAGTCCTGGAAGGCGAGGGTCTTGCGCGGGTCCTCGAGGGCGAGCCGCAGCCGCGCGGCCCGTTCGCGGGGGCCGGGCACCAGGGCCACCTTTCCGAGGGCGCCGGGCTTGACTCCGAGCCGGGCGAGCATTCCCTCCGCGGTAATGTGGGGTTCGTTCCTCATGGCTCATGAGCCGGCGCGACCGGTCCCGGCGGCACATCCACGGCCCGGCCCAACCGCAGCAGGATCAGCCTGAAGGCTTCCACCTCCCGGTCCAGGCCTCGCCGGACCGCCTCGGTGTAGATCTCCGCCTGGTGGCGGTAGTCGTTCATGATACGGCCGACGCCGTCGTCGGCAACCTGGTCGGTCTTGTAGTCGGCCACGTAGAGCCGTCCGTCCCGTTCGTAGACCAGGTCGATGACGCCTTCCATGACCTGCCCGTTCCAGGGCATGACGAAGGGCATCTCGCGTCCCAGGATGCGCGCGGACCGAAGCTCGTCGTAGACCTCGGAACGGGCTAGGGCGGTCCAGATCTTCTTCAGTTCCCGGATGAGGACCTGCTTCTCAGCCGCGGGAAGGGCGGGCGCGTGCTTGGCGACGGCTTCGTCCAGGTTCTCTTCGACGCGCTCGGTCTGGAAGTCCCAGTGCTCTAGCACCCGGTGGGCGAGCGTCCCGAGCGCGAGGGCGGTGTCGCGCTCGAGACCGTCTGCATCGGGCGTGCCCGCGGCGCGGGGCTGCCTCACGTCCGCTTCCGCCGCCTCGCCGGCGGCCTTGAGCCGGGTGGGGGTGAGGAAGATCGGGGTTTGGCGGCGGGCGTCCCAGTCCTCCCGTCGCCGGCGCCACAGGTCTTCGTACCACGTCCAGTCATCCGCGTCCGGCGGTGCCGGCGGTCGGCCGTCGCGTTCCTCGGCCGCCGCGTCCTCCACGACTACCTCGACTTTCATCTCGCCCGCGTCGCAGCGGACAGCGCCCGGCCCGGCCTGGGCGAAGTTGACGCCGGTTGCCTCGTCCAGCATGGCCAGCAGGCTGTCGCTCGGAGCCTTCGACGCCCGGTCCCTTTCCGCGAAGGAAATCACCAACCGCTCACGCGGCCGGGTCATGGCCACGTACAGCAGCCGGCTGCGCTCGTACTCCTCCCTTTGGCGCCGTTTCGCGTCAAGGTAGACACCGGCGAGGCTCGACAGTTCGCCGATGCGCAACCCCGTCAGCCCGGTGGCCCAGTCCCGCCGCACCTCGGCCTCCAAGGACCGGTTGCCGCCAGTGCCGCCCATGGCGTCCACCAGCACCACCATGGGGAACTCCAGACCCTTGGCGCGATGGATGCTCATGATCCTGACGGCGTCCAGGGTCTCTTCCTCCAGCGGGCTCTCGGGCTCGTTCTCCCTGTCCAGGACCCGGCGTTCCAGCTCCGCGACCACGTCCTTCAAGGTGCCGCTGCCTTCCGCGCTGGTCTCCTCGGCCACGAGCCGGACCTTGTCCAGATTGGCCACGGCCTGCTGGCCGGCCGCGGTACTTGCCGCCAGGACCGACAGGGGCAACTCCTTGAAAACCCGCTCCACCGCTTGCCCGGCCTCCAGGAAACGCACCTCGCGGTGCAGGCGGTCGAGGCGCCGGTAGAGATCCAGGGTCGTCCGGGGAAGGTCCACCCAGCGATGGTCGGCCGCCGCGCGGTAACTCAGGAGACTCTTCCGGCTCAACTCGTAGATCTCCACGTCGTCATGTCCCCCCAGCGGCGAGCGCAGCACTCCCACCAGCGCCAGGCGGTCATGCGGGTTGTCGATAGCACGCAACAGATTGACCGTGTCCACGACTTCCTGGGTGGCGTAGAAGTCGCGCTCGCCTTCCACGACGTAGCCGATGCCGCGCCGGCGCAGCGCTTCCAGGTAGACCTGCACGTTGGTGAGGGCGCGCAGGAGAAAGGCCACGTGGCCGGGCCGCGCGCGCACGAGGCTGCCGTCGCGGTCGCGGAAGGAGACGCGGCCGAGGATTTCCTCGTCGAGCCAGCGGGCCAGGGACTCCGCCTCCAGCCGGCGCGCGGTTTCGGCATTCAGCTTGCGGTCCGCCGCGGTTACCCGGCGCACCCGCACCGGCCCTGGACTTGATGCTTCCGGCGGCTCCAGGGCGCCATCAAGACCGGGCTGAAGCGCGATGTACTCCGGCTGCAAACCCGGTTCCTCCCGGATCAGGTTCCGGAAGATCCCGTTCACCGCGTCCAGGATGCGGCTGTCGCTGCGGAAGTTGGCCGTCAGCGGGTAGCGGACCCCTCCCTGGGCCACGATCATCTCCTGGATGATCTTCAGGTAGGCTTCGATGTTGGCGCCGCGGAACCCGTAGACGGACTGCTTGGGGTCCCCCACCACGAAGAGCTTGTCCGGGGCCAGGCGGATGTCGCGCCAGGTCGCCGCGCGTTGGGACCGTTTCTCGCACAGCCACAGCAGGATCTCGTACTGGAGCGGGTCGGTGTCCTGGAACTCGTCCACCAGGATGGCCTTGTACCGGTCCTTCAGCTCTTCGCGGATGCGCGAGTGGTCGCGCAGCAGGTCGCGGGCGCGCACCAGCAGGCCGTCGAAGGTCACCAAGCCCTTGCGGGTGAAGTCCGCGCGGCACTGCCGCGCGAAGGGCGTCAGCAGGGCGCAGAGCCGGTCCATCCGCCCGCGGTCGACCTGGGCCAGTGCGCCGGCGGCCTTCAGGACGTCGCGGGCGCGTTCGAGATCGTCCTCGTTCCACCCCTTCACGGCGGACGGTTTCCATTGCAGAAGGCTCAAATCGTCGGGGTCGACGGAGACGGCTTCGGCGGGAGCCGAGCGCATCGACCGGATCACCTCCCGCGCCACCGCAAGCGCCTGCTCGTTCTTCCGCTGTTCCGGGTGACGCGCGATGAGACACGTTACGGTTTCGTCCAGATCGCCCAGCCACTCCTCCAGGACCTCGGCGGGGTCACCGACTGCGCCGGCGCGCCGGATTCCCTCCAGATCCACGTTCTCCGCGCACAAGCCCCGCGCCAACTCCCCGATCTGCTCCAGCGGGAAGCGCGCGAGGACCTGCTTCCACTCCCCGGTCCTCGGCCCGGCGCTCGACAGCTCGCCGTCGAGCCACAGGCCCCAGGAGGTGTCGAAGTGCCTCCGCAGAAGCCGGTCGTCGCCTTCGCGGAACCCGGGGTCGAGCCCGGTCTCCAGCGGGTAGAGCCGGAGCAGCGATGCGGCGAAGCCGTGGATGGTGCCGATCTGGGCCCGCTCCAGGTCCGCCAGCGCCTTGCGGGCGCGGTCGCGGACATCGTCCGGCGCGAGTCCGTAACGTTCGCACAAGGCATCGGCCTCTTCCGTCCCGCCGTCCACCGCCGGCCGCGGCCGTGCCGCGCCGGTCTCCGCCAGCGCTTCCAGGCGGTCGCGCAGCCGCGCCTTCATCTCGTTGGCCGCCTTGTTGGTGAAGGTCAGGGCCACCAACTCGGTCACGCGCACCGGGGCGGGCTCGCGGCGCATCAGCAGGTTGACGCAGCGCTCCACCAGCAGGGTGGTCTTGCCGGTGCCCGCGCCCGCGGTCACCACCACGTTGCGGTCGAAGGTGGTGGAGGCCAGCCGGCGTTCCCGTTCGTCCGCGGGCGGGGTCGTCATGACGTTCCGGTCTCCCCCGTGAGCTTCATCCGGCGGATACGCGCCAGCGCCTCGGCCGCGGGATGCCTGGCGGCGCGCGAGGCCGACGGGAAGTGGTCCTTGCGGCAGATCTCCCTTACCTGGCAGAAGCGGCAGTAGTCATCGCTCGGCACCATCGGGAACTCGCCGTCCCGGATCCCCCTCAGCAGGCGCGCGACGGTGTCGCGAATCTTCCCGCCGGCGGGCTCTTGCCACGACTGGCCGGTAAGTTCTTTCGCGACCAAGGGACCGTTTTCCCAGCGTGGAGCCAGGAAGTACCAGGCCGCGTCGATGGCGCCCGCGCCGGCCGCTTCCCGGCCGATTTCACCGCCGCCGGCCAGCAGCAGGTAGATGGGCAGTTGCAGCCTGCGCCCCTGGAGCGCGGCGAGCACGGGGTTCCTGTCCACCGCCCCGGGCGCCCTGCCGCTCTTGTACTTGTAGTCGATGACCCGATACCGGCCGCCCCGCGCATCGTGGTCGACGCGGTCGAGCCGGCCCTGGAGCGGGAGACCGCGCAGGTCTTCCGGCCAGTCGGCGTCGAGTTGCGCGGTGAGGTCCTTCTCCAGTCCCACGGGGCGAAAGCCCGAGTCCATCATTTCCCGCCGGTCCGCCCGCACCGCCTCGCGCAGCATGGCCAGCAGCTCCTCCTTGGACGCTTCCCACGCCGCCGGGTAGCCCGTGGGGCTGCGTTCCTCGAAGGCGGACAGGACCCAGGCGGCGGCGCTGTCGAGCCACTCGCGCCAGCCGTCCCCGAGAGCGCGGTCAAGGTCCTCGTAGAAGGCTTGGAGTATCTCGTGACAGATCTGTCCCTGCTCCAGCGCCTGGATCGGCGCGGTCCACTCGGGACGCTCCAGCCGTTCCAGGCGCAGCACGCGGCCGGCGAAGTACTGGAAGGGGCAGCGCCCGTAGGCTTCGAGGGTCGTCGGCGAGATCCGGCGTTCCAGGAGGCGGTCCCACGCTTCCGGGAGCGGGCCGGTGTCGCCGTCGAACGGTCCCGGCGTGCCGGCGCCGTCGTCGAGCGCGCGGATGGCCGCCAGGCTCTTGTCGAGGTTCTCCATGGACGCGCCGGCGATGCGGGCGTGCGGGCGCGGGTCGTCGCCGCTCAGTGCCCGGCGCACCGCCAGTTCCTCGGGCAGGAGCCATCGGGGATCGTCGAAGGGCGGCGTGCCGCGCTTGCCCAGGACGCTCTTGGGAATGGATCGGGACTCCATGCCGCCGGCGTCCGTGTCCTTGGCGGGGGCCACCGCGCGGAGATACCACGACGGGGCCAGCGCGCGCCCGGCCGAATCGGCCCGCGGCCAGGTGCAACAGAGGCGCTCGGCGGCCGCCCCCGACAGCAGCGCGAACAGCAGCCTCTCCTCGTCGTAGCCCGCCAGCTTCGAGGAGATCTTGTAGCCCAGCACGGTTTCCAGCGTGCGCCGGGCGCGGTCCGGCAGGAACGGGTCCTCCCGGATGGTGCGGGGAAACACGCCCTCGTTCATGCCCACGAGGAAGAGGGCGCGGAACGGGATGCCCCGGGCCGCGCCGGCATCCAGCAACTGCACGCCCGGCACGGGCACGCCCATCAGCGCCACCGAGGCCCGTTCCAGCGATTTGCGCAGCGCGGCGGCGAAATCCGCCAGCCGCACCCTCCCGCCGACCGTGTCCAGGGCCGCCAGCCCGGCGAAGGCGTCGTCGATGGCGCGGGTCACCTCGGCCTCACCGTCATCCGGCGCCGGGGCCAGGAAGCGGTCGATGAGCGCGCGCCAGCGGGCCGCGAGATCGGACCAGGCGGCTTGCCGCGGCAGCGCGTTCAGATCCCGGTGCAGAGCCTCGACCGCGTCCAGCAGCGCGCCGAGTTGTGCCGGGCCGACGCGAAGGCGGCGTCCCTCTTCCTCCTCGTCCACGAGGTTCAGTTCGAGGCTCGTGTCGCGGTAGCGTTCCAGGCGCCGCCACTCGCTCATGCCGCGGCCGATGCCCAGGGATCGCGTGGCGACGTCCCACAGTTCGGGCCGGGGCTCCACCGGTCTGCCGAGGACGCCGGCGAAGTCGAAGTGGTGGGACGCGAGCAGGTCGATGACCGCGGCGCGCGGGTAGTCCCGGACCGGCAGGTCCAGCAGCCCGAGCACGGCCCGTACCCGCTGGGAGCGGTGGAGGGGCTCCCGCGCGGGCGTGTGGAACGGGATGCCGTGGGCGGGGAAGATCTCCCGGATCCACGGCAGATACGGGTCGAGGGTGCGCGCCACCACTCCCGTGTGCCGGAAATCGAGTCCTTCCTCCTCCGCGAGGCGGAGCAGGTGCTTGGCCACGGTGAGGACCTCGTCCCGCGGGTTGGCGCAGTCGAGAACCTCGCGGCGGGGGGCCGGGCGAGGCGGAGTCCCCGGCGCGGGAAGGCGGCCTTTCCCGGTGGCTGGTCCGTTCGGTTCCCGGCGGCCCGGCTCGTGCGGTTCCGGGCCCCCGGAGGCGGCAGCGGTTTCCCCGCCACCGCCCAGCAGGTCCACGACGTCATCCGCCCCGGCGAGGCCGCGCAGGTAGCGGTCGAAGAAGTCCCGGGCGAAGGACCAGTCGGCATCCCCTTGAGCAAGTGGGTAGAACAGGGTCACCGGATGGTGGGCGGCGATGCTTTGGAAGAGCTCCAACTGCGTCTGGGTCAACTCGTAGAAGCCGTAGTAGCAGATACGCTCGAACTGCCCGAGCCAGCGCGACCGCGGTGCCTCCAGCGCGGCCATGCCGTCCAGGTCCTGGTGATCCCGCGCACGCCACTCCGGGAAGCGCCGCGTCACGTCCCGGTGCAGTTCGAAGAGATCGTGCAGAGCGTCACGGTCCCGGGCGGCGAAATGGCCTTCGCGCAGCGCGTCCAGCGCCAGCTCGGGGTCCACCATGGCGTCCTTGAGGTCGCGCAGGCTCTGCCATAGCGCGCCGCAGCCCCCCTCGTTGTCGGCGATGCGCGCGAACCGGCCATGTGCCGGAAGCACGCGTTTCAGCGCCTCTTCCATGAAGATCTCGTCCCGCAGGGCCGGTTTTTCCGGTCCGTGAGCCTCGTGAAACAGGCTCAGGGTGAGTTGGGAGAAGGTGAGGATGTGGGTGTTCAGGAGATGGAGGCCGTGCTCGTGAGCGAGCAGGAGCTTGACCCGCCGGCGCAGCGTCTCGGACGGCACCACCAGCAAGAGCGGAGCGAGACGGTCGCGTGCGCGCAGCGCCCGGACCTCGCCGGCGAGGGCGTCTTCCAGGTGCGGGTGATAGGGACCGAGAACGATGTTCATGGAGCCGCCGGAATCGCGCCCTTCGACTTCGCTCCGCTGGCGCTCCGCTACGCTCAGGACGAACGGGAGAGCGTCATCACGCCCGTTCGTCCTGAGCGTAGCGGAGCGAAGTCGAAGGACATCCCGAACAATCGGGGTCTCCCAGGACTTTGGCAGACCCGTTACGCATTGCCAAGGTCGGCGAGGCGTTGCTAATCTCGATCTTGTGAGAGTCCACTTTCTAGGATCCGGGGACGCCTTCGGCAGCGGCGGGCGGAACCAGACCGCGTACCTGCTGGAGGACCGGTCGCACCTGTATCTCCTGGACTGCGGCCCCTCTACTCTCCCGGCCCTCAGGCGCGCCCGCCTGGACCCGGCGAACCTCGACGCGGTCATCCTGAGCCATCTGCACGGCGACCACTTCGGCGGGTTGCCCTTCTTCTTCATCCACTACCTCTACGACCGGCCCCGGACGCGTCCGCTCGTGGTGGCCGGGCCGCCGGGCACCGAGGAGCGCGTGCGCGCCCTCATGAGGCTGATGTACGGCGCAAAGGAGTTGCCCTTCGCCGTCTTCACCGAGATGGAGCCCGACACCGTCACCGCCGTGGCCGGCGCCGAGGTGCTGGCCTTCCAGGTGCCGCACCAGACCGACGCCGTTTCCTTGGGACTCCGGGTGACGGCGGCGGGCCGCACCGTGCTCTTTTCCGGCGATTCAAGCTGGACGGACCAGTTCGTCGCGCACAGCCGCGGCGCGGACCTGTTCATCTGCGAATGCTGCTTCTACGACGATCCGTCCACGTCGCACATGAGCTACGTGCAGGTCGCCGCCCACCGGGAACAACTGGAGTGCAAGCGGCTGATCCTGACGCACATGGGGGAGGAGATGTTGGCGCGGCGCCGGTCGCTGCCCATCCGGACCGCCGAGGATGGAATGGTCGTGGACCTTTAGTGTCGCGTCCCGCAAATACCTGCGATAATTTGCTGGTCTTTTTTGCCGTCGGCTGCGTTGCTCTTCCTCGCGTGGTGCC
>JAPPNE010000056.1 GCA_028818775.1 Deltaproteobacteria bacterium
GCCTATCCCCTCATCCCCGCCGTTAGGAAGATGGGCCGCTCGCATCGCTTACGGTACATCGGCGGGCGGCTCAAGAGCGACTACCGCTATTCCATCGGCCTCGTCTACAATACCTTTCCGATGCCGCCCAAAGGCGCGGATCTCTCCAGTTTGGAACCGCTGGGTCAGGCAGTGCTCGACGCCCGAGCCGCCCATCCGGGCGCGACGCTGGCCGATCTCTACGATCCTGACCTGATGCCTCCTGACCTGCGCCGGGCGCATCAAGCGCTCGATCGTGCGGTGGATCGGCTTTACCGGCGCACCGGGTTCGCTTCCGAGCGCGAGCGTGTCGAGCATCTGTTCATGCTCTATGAGAAGATGCAAACGCCTCTTCCAGCTTCGGTGAAGCGGAAGCGGCGTTCAGTGCGTCGCAGACTCTCGAGGGATCTCAAAGTCAAGAAATAGGGAAGTGTCGTGCACGCTCTAACCGAATTTCATCGCGAGTCGGTGACAACGCATGGCGATCCCGGTTTCCACGGTCGTGCGCTGGAATGGAGGACGTTTGCAATGATCCGCAATTCCTGCGAACGGGCAGCGTTCCGAGCGTGTGCGATCGCGATGCTGCTGGGTGCGGCGGGCCTGTTGCTGGCCGGCGCGGCGGCGGAGCCGACGACGGCGCGGGCGGACGAGCCGGCCGCGCTCAAGATCGGATCACTGATGGACTTAAACAGCGGTTCGGCAGAGGTCTACAGGGACAGGCAGCGGGCGTTCGAACTCGCGATCGAGCATGTCAACCAAGGCGGCGGCGTGTTCGGCTTGCCCGTGACGTTTGCGGTCGGCGACACCACGGCGGACCCGGAGAGGGCGGTCGCGACGGCACGGCGTCTCGTCGAGATCGAGAGCGTGCACGCCATCGTCGGCCCCAACGCCAGCGTCAACGCGCTGCCGGTGGCTGAGCGGGTGATCGGTCCAGCCGCCATCCCACCGTCAGCTTCTCGGCCACGTCGCCGGAGCTGACCGGCGTCGCCGATAACGATTTCCTGTTTCGAACCGCGCTTTCCGACGTTTGCCAGGGACCCGTCCTCGCCCGTGTCGCACGCGAGCGGGGCTTTGAGAATGTCGGCCTAGTCTATGTCGACGACCCCTGGGGGCGGGGCCTTGCCGGCGCCTTCGAAGCGGCCTGGGACAGACCCGTCAAGGCCGTTCCGGTGGACCGCGGTCAGATCGGCTTTCTGGCCGCGCTGCGCGAGTCCGAGAGCGGAGGCGCACAGGCCCTTGTGGTGATCGCCCCGGAGGCGGCTGCCCTGACCATGGTCCGCGAGGCGATCGATAACGGCCTGTATGACAACTTCGTGTTCGGCGACGCCGCCAAGCGGTTGAGCCTCGTCCGATCGCTGGGCGGCGCTCGCCTCGGCAACATGTACGGCACCGGGCCGGCTTCGGCGCCGGAGAGCGCCGCGTCCGCAGCGTGGGAGGCGGCCTATGTCGCCGAGTACGGCACGTTACCGGTGCTCGCCTACGTCAAGGAAACCTATGACGCCACGGTTGCTCTGGCGCTTGCGGCGCAGGCTGCGGGCCGGGTGGACGGCGCCGCGATCCGCGACCGGTTGCGCGCGGTCGGTGGTTCGCCGGGCACGGTCGTCGGCGCGGGCCCGCAGGGCGTCGCCGAGGCGCTCCGCATCCTCGCCCGAGGCGGGGAGATCGACTATGAAGGCGCCTCCGGCGGCATGGACTGGGACGAGAACGGCGATCTGCGCCGCGGCCACATCGGCATCTGGCGCTTCACCGAGGACGAGCGGATCGAGGAGGTTCGAGCGGTGGCGTTCGAGAAATGAGGTCGCCGGTTTCGACGTCACCAGGGAACCGGATTGGTTTCGTTTCGGGCGGTCGCGGCCGATTTCGCTCGACAAAAATGCGCCAGGGCGCGCCGAAATTGCAATCGATCCGCTTACAGTATGCTTACGGCTGTTGTGGAGTGACAAGGAGATCGAGAAAAAACGCCGCTAATTCAGCCACTTACTGGCTAGGGAAGAACCGGCTCTCATTTGTGTCGATCGCGATCACGACGACTCGGGCTCCCCGTAGATCAAGCCGCGCAGGTCCTGCCACGAGTACGCTTCAAGGGGATCCGCCACGCCGGGATCTCCCTCGCTCAGGTCGGGCAACCGGTATGGCCTCGGGGATTCGGCGGACGCGAGTACGCGGCGCAGGCCTTCCTCCACCACCGCACGTAGCGGGCTCCCCGTATTCCTCGCGTGCTGCTTGGCGCGCGCCAGCAACTCGTCGTGAATGTCAACAGTCGTCTTCATGGTTGCCATACTAACAATACTATACAGTATGGGCAACCCATAAGATATTGCCGGCCGTTGTGACTTGCAGCCGCCCGTTGCCCACACAAGCATTCCCGTGCATATTCGTCCACATATCAGTGCAAATCTTTCAACCTGGAGGACCCTTCATGGCCGGAGCCGCAACCCTGGACGAGATCAAGGACCGCATCCGCAAGCGCGTGGGCAAGCGCAGCCCCTTCCACCTCATGGATTCCACGGAAGCCGAGGGCGCACTGGCAGAACTGACCAGCCTGGAGGCCGACGCCTGGGCGGAAGCCTGGAGCAAGCCCGGCGCGCGTTGGGAAAAGACCGCGAAGGAAGCGGAGGAAAACGGAAACGCCACGGAGGCCAAGGCCGCCTACTTCCAGGCCGCCGCCTGGTACGGCGCCGGGCGCCACCCCTTCCCCAGTTCACCGGGCAAGCAGGAAGCCTACCGCAAGACCATCGAAAACTACCTGGCCGCCTCGCGCTACTTCGATCCGCCGCTGGAGCGCATCGCCCTGCCCTTGCGCGACAAGGAGGTCGTCGGCTACCTGCGCCTGCCCGCCAAGCGGCCCGCGCCGGTCATCATGCACTGGGGCGGCATCGACAACTGGAAGGAAGAGCGCCACAGCTTCGTCGAATCCATGCTCGCCGAGGGCTGGGGCTGCTTCATCATGGACAGCCCCGGAACCGGCGAGTCCCCGGTGCCCGCCTCGGACACCGCCCACGAGGTCTACACCACGGCCCTGGACCACCTCGTTACCCGGCCCGAAGTGGATTCGAGCCGCATCGCCGCCCTGGGCGCCAGCTTCGGCGGCTACTGGTCCACCAAGCTGGCCCACGTGGAGCCCGAGCGCCTGCGCGCAGCGGTCAACTGGGGCGGCGGCATCCACGGCTTCTTCCAGCCCGACTGGCAGCAGAGGTCGCGCAACGCCTCCTCCTACCTCTTCGACCTCATCGAGGCTCGCGCCAACCTCTTCGGCAAGCGCACCTTCGAGGAACTCTGCGAGATCATGCCCATCCTCTCCCTCAAGGACCAGGGCCTCCTCGACAACCCCTGCGCCCCCATGCTCCTGGTCAACGGCAAGGACGACCTCCAGGTCCCCATCGAGGACTTTTTCATGCTCCTCGAATGCGGCGACCCCAAGACCATGCGCCTCTTCCCGGGAGGACACATGGGCGAGTCGCCGGACGTGTTTCCGACGATTTTGAGGTGGCTGCATAGGGAGTTGGATGGGGAGTGACGGAAGAATTGCAACAGCGGGAACCGTGAGACGATTCACAATGCTTTCTTCGATCGCGGTTTTTCGAAAGGAAGAACGATGAAGCTGCACTACTATCCCGAAACCGACAGCCTGTACGTCGAATTCAAGGCAGGACCAGGCACCGAGACGCGCGAGGTTGCCGGGGGCCTCAATGTCGATCTCGATGCTCACGGTGACGTCGTCGGCTTCGACATCGACAATGCTTCCAGACGACTCGACCTCTCCACCTTGGAAACCGAAGCGCTGCCGGTGCGGACTTATCGGGCGGGGTGACGAGAACGTGCCCGGCATAGGTTGAGCGGATAGACTCGGATTACTTCCGGACGATTGAGCCCCTGCCGCCCGACACGTGCGGCCGACCCGCCCTACCCCACCTTCTCCCGCGCCTCCATGATCTTGTGCACCACGGCCTCCACGTCAGCCTCATCGATGAACGGGGACAGGATGTACGACTTCAGGGCGTAGATGGGCTCGCCGTAGGCGGTGCGGCGGTAGCAGTCGGTGGCGGAGATGACGACGCCGCGGCCGGCCATGGCTTCGGAGTGGACGTACTGGAAGACCTTGCGGTTGAAGTCGTTGTGGGCCAGCAGGGTGTCGCGGAAGGCGGGGTCTTCGAACTCCTGGCGCTTGATGGCGAACGTGTCCACGCCCGGCGGATAGGCGCGGAACAGGCTCACGGTGCCGAAGTTGTCGCGGTTGACGACGGTGGTGCCTTCGTGGCCTTCGAGGTGCTCGCGCAGGAGCTGAGCCATTTCCACGATGTGCCCCAGTACCACCTGCAGGCCCTGGCGGCCGAACAGGCGGTAGTTGGCGATGGCGGCGAGGGGGCCGGTGCCGGCGCGGGAGGTCTCCAGCGTGTACATGCCGGGCCGGTGCTCGCCGAAGTGGTAGAGGTAGGGCATCTGCGCCGGGTCCCGGGCCAGGCGCGTCAGGTCGGCGCGGTCCTTGGCCAGCACCAGGCTTGAGATGTACGGCGCGAAACCGGTCTTGTGGAAGTCCACCCCCACGGAGTCCGCCAGCGGCAGGTGGCGCATGCGGCGGCACGCCCCCGCCAGGGCGCGCAGGGTACGCGGCCGGAAACCCAGGGGGTTGGCCTCGAAGTCGTAGTCGTTGAAGACCGCCCACGCCCAGCCGATGACCGCGTCGGCGTGGATGTGCGGGCGGTAGGGGAGCCGGAATTCATCCACCAACCCGTCCCGCAGCACCGCGATGGCCCCGAGGTCGTCGAGGCCGAACGAATCGGTGGTGCCCATGGTGGCGATGATGGCGGCGATCTTCCGGCCTTCCGACAATGCCTTCCGGGCGGCCTCCTCCAGTTGCGCCACGTCGATCTCGTTCTCCGGCGTCGTCGGCACCGTGATGAGGTTGCGCGTGCCCAGGCCGAGCCAGCCGGCGATGTTGGCGGCGCAGTAGTGCCCGGTGTCCGACACCAGAATCACGGCGTCCTGAGACACCCCGTTCTGGATGGTGTCCGGGCAGGCCTTCTCCAGCCCCATTTTGACCCCGTAGAGGGATGTGCCGGTGCCGCCGAAGGTGAACACCCCGCCGGACCGCTCCGGGTCGTAACCGATGAGCCCCGCGGTGATGCCCGCGGCCTCCACCTCGGCCAGCGCCACCAGCCGGCTGTACTCGTCCCAAGCGACGTTGGGGTTGTACAAGGCGGCCAACAGGACGCCGATCACGCTGGGGATGGTGGGCGGCGGGATCACGTTCTGCTGCGTGCGCGGGTGGCCGAAGAGCGTCATGCCGCGCAGGTAGCCCACGAGCTCGGCAGTCACCGCCTCCACCGACGACGTCCCCTCCGCCAAGGTCGCCGTGCGCGCCGCCTCGAAATCGCCTGCCGTCAGCTCACCGAGGATCGGCAACTCACCCTTCAGCGCGTCCACTTGGTCGAGGGCGCGCATGATGGAGTGGATGAAGTAGGAGTCGTGGATGGGATTGGAGACCGGCTGGGGAAACGCCAGCCGCACCTTGTCCAGAATGTCGCGATAGGGTGTCGTCATGGAGTATCGTCCTTGGAATCGGTTACGGGAAAATGCATCCTCCAAGGTTCAGTCTACAGGAAATCGCTGAACTCGCCATAAATCGTCCGGCGGCAAGCCAGACTGAGCCGTGAACCGCGCCGTCGCGCGAACGATCCGCAACTCAAGGTCGCTCCGCAAGACAGCGGATCGCCGGACCAGCGAAAGGAACCACGATGATCACCCTCTACAGCAAGGCGACCTCCAACGGCCGCAAGGCCTCCATCATGCTGGAGGAATCGGGCTTGGACTACACCGTCCAGCCCATGGACCTGGACAACCGGGAACAGAAGGAAGACTGGTACCTGGCCATCAACCCCAACGGTCGGATTCCCTGCATCGTGGACGACGACGGCCCCGGCGGCAAGGCCGTCACCGTGTTCGAGTCCGGCGCCATCCTCATCTATCTCGCGGAGAAGTCGGGGCGGCTGCTGCCCCAGGATCCCAGCGTGCGCATGGAGGTCCTCAACTGGCTCTTCTTCGCCTCCGGCCACATCACTCACACCGGGCTCGGCGTGCACTGGCAGGTCCGCCGCCGCGACGCCGGCGAGGAGCACGCCCACCTGAACGTGTGGCAGACGGAAAACAACCGCGTCTACGGCGTACTCAACCGCGGGCTGGAAGGCCGGGACTACCTGGCCGGCGACTACTCCATCGCCGACGTGTCCGCGTACCCCTGGATCTACCGCTGGCGGATGCAGGAAATCGATCTCGACAGCTATCCCAACGTGCGGGACTGGCTGGCCCGTGTCGGCGCCCGGCCGGCGGTGAAGCGAGGGTTGCAGATTCCGCCACGGGACGACGACTTTTAGTCGCCTTCGCGATCCCGACAAGTTCACCGAAACACGAAGACAGCCCAAATGGCGCCCTACCCGAACAACCCCATCAATGCCTCCACCGCCGCCCGCGTGTCCGAGAAGTCCGCCAACAGTTCGTCCGGCTCGATCTTCCGCAACTCCTCCAACGGGTTGTAGCGCCCCGTGGCCACGAGCAGGCACTTCATGCCGTTGCTCCTCGCGGCTTCGAGGTCCCGTGGGGTGTCGCCGACGATGACGCAGTGGCGCGGCTCCACCGCGACCTTCAGATGCGCGCTCCACCGTTCCATGGCGATGCGGGGGAGGTCGTTGCGGTTGGCGGAGTCGCTGCCGAAGGCGCCGGGGCCGATGTGCTGGCCGACGCCGGCGGCCTGGAGCTTGAGGCGGGCGGTGACCTCCATGTTGCCGGTGACGACGCCGAGGCAGAGGTCCGGCATGCGGCTCAGCTCGCCCACCAGCTCGGGGACACCGGCGAGAGCGCGCACACGGGTGGGGCCCTCGGTAATGGCGCGGGTGTAGCATTCCTTGAGGTTCGCGCTGAAGGCGGCTCCGTCCTCCGGCCTCCATTCCACGTCGTGGCCGCCGGTGTCGAAGATCTCCTGCAGGATGATCGGGTCGGTCTTGCCGTCGGGGCGGATGGTGCGGATGTCGCCGGGGACGCCGAAGGTCTTGAGGATGGCCTCGTTGAAGGCCACGTGGCCCTCCTGGGAGCGCAGCAGCGTGCCGTCGAGGTCGAAGAAGACGATTTTGGGTGCGTTGGCCATGACGGACTGGAAACTTATATGCTCGCGGCGTACATGGAAAGGGACTACGCGAAGCCGGCCGTCTGATTGACAAAGACGCCCGTGCGGGTTACGAAGAAAAACGCACAACTGGCGTGTACGTGGAGCTTACCACGAGGGAGTGCAAGTGTGGCTTTGGCCGCACCTGACTGCTGGACGGCCGAACGCCTGGGTCTCTATGCCAGAGAGGTTCAGGCTTTTTTTTGTGCAAAACCCGTCTCGTTCACCTTCCGTTGAGAGGACAACCCATACGCCATCGGATGTAAGCCCATGATCAAGCATTACCTCCTTTCTCCCGGTCCGACGCCTATTCCCAACGAAGTGCAGTTGGCCATGGCGCAGACCATGATCCACCACCGGACGCCGGAGTTCGCGGCGGTCCTGGAGGAGGCGCGGCAGGGGCTGAGGACACTGTTCGGCACGAAGAACGACGTCATCATCCTGGCCTCGTCGGGTACCGGCGCCATGGAGGCTGGGGTGGCCAACCTGTTCTCGCCGCGGGACAAGGTCATCGTGGTCAACGGCGGCAAGTTCGGCGAACGCTGGCTGCGCATCTGCCGCGCCTATGGCCTCGACGTGGTGGAGGTCCCGGTGGAATGGGGCACGGCCGTGGAGGTGAGCGCGGTGGAGCAGGCGCTCCGGGCCAACCCCGACACCAAGGGCGTGCTGATCCAGGCCAGCGAGACCTCCACCACGACGCTTCACCCGGTTCGCGAGATCGCCGCGCTCACGCGCGACAACGGGCCGCTGCTGCTGGTGGACGGCGTGACCGCGGTGGGCGTGCTGTCGGTGCCCATGGACGACTGGGGCATCGACGTGCTGGTGACGGGCTCCCAGAAGGCGATGATGCTGCCCCCCGGTCTGGCCTTCATCGGCCTCAGCGACCGGGCCTGGCAGAGGACCGCGGAAACCGGTTCCCCGCGCTTCTACTTCGACCTGAACAGCGAGCGCAAGGGACAGGCCAAGGGCTCCACCGCGTACACGCCGGCGGTGTCGCTGGTGTTCGGACTGTGCGCCGCCCTGAAGCTCATGCACGAGGAAGGCCTGGAGCGCGTCTACGCACGGCACGACCGCATGGCCCGGGCCACCCGCGCGGCGGTGACGGCCATGGGGCTCAAGCTCCTTTCTCCGGACAACCCCAGCCCCGCGGCCACGGGGTTCTACGTTCCCGACGGCTCCGACGGCGACGTGCTGCTCGACTACCTGCGGGCGCACATGGGGGTCACCCTGGCGGAGGGACAGGATCACCTGTCGGGAAAGGTCATCCGCATCGCCCACGTGGGCCACATGGGCGCATTCGACGTGATCGTGGCCATCAGCGCGCTGGAGATGGCGTTTCGAAAGTTTGATCTGCCGGTCACCCTCGGCAAGGGCGTGGCCGCGGCCCAGGATATCCTCATGGAGGCGCTGGATTGATGGAAGAGCTTCGGGAGCAGGAGGACGAGGCGCCTCTGTACGGGAACCTGATGAAGCCGCCCATGACGGCGGAAACGACCAGGAGTGACGGCGACATGATAAAGGTACTGGTTTCGGACCCCCTGCCGGACGTGGGTCTGGAAGTCCTGAACAAGGCGGCAGACATCGACGTGGACGTCCGCGTGGGCCTCGAGCCCGACGAGTTGAAGGAGATCATCGGCGGCTACGACGGGTTGATCCTGCGCAGCGGCACCAAGGTGACCGCGGACGTCCTCGAGGCCGCCGGCCGGCTGAAGATCATCGGCCGCGCGGGCGTGGGCGTGGAGAACATCGACGTGGACGCCGCCAGCCAGCGCGGCATCGTGGTGATGAACACCCCCGGCGGCAACAACGTCACCACCGGCGAGCACACCATATCGCTGATGATGGCCCTGGCGCGGCACATTCCCCAGGCGGTGGCGTCGGTCAAGAGCGGCAAGTGGAGCCGGCAGAAGTTCACCGGCGTGGAGCTGTGCAACAAGACCCTGGGGGTCATCGGCCTGGGCAACGTCGGGCGCATCGTCGCCGAGCGCGCCCTGGGCCTGCGCATGAAGGTGCTGGGCTACGACCCCTTCATCCCCGCGGAAGCGGCGGCGCGCATGGGCGTGGAATCGGCGAGCCTGGACGACATCTACGCGCGCGCGGACTTCATCACGGTGCACGTGCCGCTCATCGAGGAGACGCGCGGGCTCATCAACCGCGAAACCATCGCCCGGATGAAGGACGGCGTGCGCATCATCAACTGCGCGCGCGGCGGCATCGTGGACGAGAACGACCTGGCCGAAGCCATCAAGGAAGGCAAGGTGGCGGGTGCGGCGGTGGACGTGTACGTGGAGGAGCCGCCGGGGCCGGACCACCCGCTGGTGCAACTGGAGCAGGTGGTGACCACGCCGCACCTCGGCGCGTCCACCGACGAGGCCCAGCTCAACGTCTCCATCGCGGTGGCGGAGCAGGTGCGGGACTACCTCGTGGACGGGGTCATCCGCTACGCCGTCAACGCTCCCAGCGTGAGCCAGGACCTGCTGCGCGAGCTGCAGCCCTACCTGACCCTGGGCGAAAAGCTCGGCAGCCTGCACGTGCAGTTGCTGGGGCGTTTCCCCGAAGAGATCCAGATCGAGGGCGGCGGCGACGTGGCGCAGTACGACATCGCCCCCATCGCCATGGCCGTGCTGAAGGGCGTGCTGAGCTTTGCCCTGGCGGAACGGGTCAACTACGTGAACGCGCCGTTCATCGCGCAGGAACGGGGCATCAAGGTGGTCCAGTCCAAGAGCGAGAGCGCCGAGGACTTCGCCAGCTACATCAAGGTGCGGGTGCGCACGCAGGGCGAGGAGGCGGAGATCGAGGGCGCGCTCTTCGGCACCAACAACCCCCGCATCGTGCGCATCAACGAGTTCTACTTCGAGGCCGTGCCCGAGGGGCACATCCTGGTGTCCTACAACCGTGACGTCCCCGGCGTGGTGGGCGCGCTGGGCTCGCTGCTGGGCGACAACGGCATCAACATCGCCGGGCTGGAACTGGGGCGGGAGCGGGCCGGCGGACGCGCCATCTCGTTCATCCACGTGGACAACGCCGTGCCCAAGGAAGTGATGGACAAGTTCCGGGCGCTGCCCGAGGTCATCTCCTCGACGGCCGTGAGGCTGTGAGGCGCGGCAGGTGGCGAACGTCGCGGTCATAGGCGCCCAGTGGGGCGACGAGGGCAAGGGCAAGATCGTCGATCTGCTGGCCCGGCGGTCCGACGTGGTGGTGCGCTTCCAGGGCGGCAACAATGCCGGCCACACCCTGGTGGTGAACGGCAAGAAGACCATCCTGCACGTGATCCCCTCGGGCGCGCTCCACGAGGACAAGGTCTGCGTCATCGGCAACGGCGTGGTGCTGGACGCCGAAGTGCTGCTGGACGAGCTGCAAGAGCTGCGGCGCGAGGGGCACCTGCGGGACAAGCGCCAGCTCCGCATCAGCGAGCAGGCGCACCTGATCATGCCCTACCACAAGGCCATCGACGTGGCGCGGGAACGCATGCGCGGCGAGGGCAAGATCGGCACCACCGGCCGGGGCATCGGCCCCACCTACGAGGACAAGGCCGCGCGCGTGGGCATCCGCGTCGTGGACCTGCTGGAGGAGGACACCTTCCGCGCCAAGCTCGAGCACAACATCGCGGAGAAGAACGTCTACCTGAAGGCCATCCTCAAGGAGGAGGCGCTGGACTTCGACGACATCCACCGCACCTACGGCGGCTATCGCGACAGGCTGGCGCCGTATGTCGCCGACACCGGGGTGCTGCTGGAGGAATTCTTCCGCGAAGGCAAGAACGTGCTGTTCGAGGGCGCCCAGGGGACCCTGCTAGACCTCGACCACGGCACCTATCCGTACGTCACCTCGTCCAACACGGTGATCGGCGGCGTATGCAGCGGCGCGGGCGTCGGACCGCGGCACATCCACGAGGTCATCGGCATCACCAAGGCCTACACCACCCGGGTGGGCGGCGGACCGTTTCCCAGCGAGCTCACCGGGTCCGAGGGCGACAAGCTGCGCCAGGACGGCGACGAGTACGGCGCCACCACCGGGCGGCCGCGGCGGTGCGGCTGGTTCGACGCGGTGGCGGTGCGGCACGCGGTGCGCCTGAACGGCCTCACCGGCCTCGCCCTGACCAAGCTGGACGTGCTCACCGGGTCGCCCCGAATCCGCGTGTGCACGGCCTACCGGGTGGGAGGCAGGCTCCTGCGCCACTTTCCCGCGAGCCTCAAGGTGATGGAGACCCTGGAGCCCGTGTGGGAAGAGTTCCCCGGCTGGCAGGAGCCGGTCACGGACGCCCGCAGCGTCGCCGACCTGCCCGCCAACGCGCGGCGCTACATGGAGCGGCTGGAAGAGCTCGTGGAGACGGAGATCGTCATCGTCTCCGTGGGACCGGACCGCGACCAGACCATCCTCCTCAAGAACCCCTTCGACGCCCGCTGAACCGGCGCCTCAGCGCACCGTGTTCCCCTTCCGTGGGTCCGAGGCCGCGGTGATGCCGCGCCCCGCCACCCCGATGGCCTGAACCGCGCCCTGGAGACGGCCGCGCCGCACCGCGTGGCCCCTGCCCGCCAACAGCGCCACCGCCTCGTCGCTCACCCCGACCTCCGCTTCCAGCGTGCATTGCGCATCCGGCACCGCGTGGACGCGCGGCGCGGCCACCGCCTCCGCCAGGGGCATGCGGAAGTCCACCACGTTGAGGATGGTCTGGAGCACCGCCCCGGTGGTCTGCGCCCCTCCCGACCCGCCGACAATCAGCTCCGGCCGGTCGTCCCGCAACAGGATCACGGGGGTCATGCCGTTCGCCGGCCGCGTGCGCGGCCTGAGCGCGTTGAGAGCGTTCGCGCCGGACTCGCCGGAGCCGCCGGGCAGCGAGAAGTCGCGCATCCGGTTGTTGAGGATGATCCCGGTCTCGCGCACCAGCACCTTGGCGCCGAAGGCGCTGCCGAGGGTCAGGCTCATGGAGACGGCATTGCCCTCTCCGTCGAGCACGCCGACGTGGTTGGTGGCGGCGTGCGCCCGCGGCCGTGGCGCGGCGCCCGCCGGGGCCGCGGGCGCGGCCCGTTCCATGGAGATCTTCCGGCGCACCGCGGAAGCGCGTTCAGCCGAGGTGAAGCGCCGGACCGGGAATTCACCGGCATCCGGATCTCCCAGGGTCGTCAGCATCTCGTCCATCCCGGCCTTGGTCGTTTCCGCGATCAGGTGCAGGTAGGCTCCCGAGTTGTGGCGGAACCGGTCCGGCCCATAGCCCTCCAGGACGTGGAGCAACCCCACGAGCGCCACTCCCCCGAGGCTGGGCGGCGGCACGGTCAGGACCGTCCGGCCGCGGTAGCCGCCGATGACGGGCGGGCGCCAGGCGGGCCGGTAACTTTGGAGATCGTCCAGGTTCACGGCGCCGCCGTCGCGCTGGATGCGCGCGGCCGCCGCCTGTCCGGCCGCGCCCTCGTAGAACGCCGCGGCCCCGTCCCGGGCGATGGCCTTCAGGGTCTCCGCCAACTCCGGCTGCCGGATCGTGGCGCCGACCTCGTAGGGCGCCCCGGAAGCCTTGAGGAAGATGCGCGAGAAGTTGGGACGTTGCCGCAGCGCCGCCAGGTTCGCGTCGATGGCCCCGCGGAAACGCGGCGTCACCGGCACTCCCTCGACGGCATGGCGGATGGCCGGGGCCAGCACCGTCTCCAACGGCAGGCTGCCGAAGCGATTCAGGGCTTCCACCAGGCCCGCCACGGTACCCGGCACCGCTACCGCGGGCGCGCCGGTGTCGGGCGGGCGTCGTGCACCGCCCTCGCGGTACAGCTCCGGGGTGGCCGCGGCGGCCGAGACTTCCGTGAAGTCCAGCGCGTGCACCCGCTTCTCCCCCGCCCGGTAGAACAGCATGACCCCGCCCCCGCCGAGGGGCGAGGAGGGGGGATCGAGCACGGCCAGGGCAAACGCGGTGGCGACTCCGGCGTCCACCGCGTTGCCCCCCTGCTCCAGGATGTTCATGCCCGCCCGGACGGCGGCCGGATGATACGCCACCACCACCCCGTCAAGACGGGACTGGGCCAGCGACGTCGAAGACCCCGGGAAGCAACAGACGAGGAGGAACGCGAGAGTGAACACCGCGGAAGCGGAACGATTACGGAGTGCAAGGGTCAGGATGCCGGACATCATGGATCCCATCCGGTCGAAGGCTCGTGCCTGTTTAGTAATTCGCCCGCGGGTTTGCAAACGGAAATCTTTGCGGGCGACCCGGGTTGTGTTACTTTTGTCCGGAGCAACGTCGGAGAGACCTCGGAGAGACCTTGGCGCGCAAATACGTCCTGAAGAACATCGACACGGAGCCGCGAGACCCGTCATCCGCCATCGCCTACGAGGAGGAGCTCAACGAGGCGCAGTGCCAGGCGGCGATGTTCCTCGAGGGACCGCTCCTGGTCATCGCGGGCGCCGGCACCGGCAAGACCCGGACGCTGGTGTACCGGGTGGCGCGTCTCATCGAGCGCGGCATCGATCCCCGGTCCATCCTGCTGCTCACCTTCACCCGGCGCGCGGCCGAGGAGATGCTGCGGCGCGCCAGCCTGCTCACCGACTCCCGCTGCGAGCGCGTCGCCGGCGGCACCTTCCACTCCTTCGGCAACATGGTGCTGCGCCAGTACGGCCAGCTCCTGGGCCTGGCGCCGGGCTTCACCATCATGGACCGCGGCGACAGCGAGGACGTGATCCAGCTCCTGCGCGCCCAGATGGGCCTCGACAAGCGCGACAAGCGCTTTCCGCGGAAGCAGACCATCGGCGAGATCCACAGCCTGGCGCGCAACACCCAGGTGCCGCTTACGGACCTGGTGCAGCGCGAGTACTCGCACCTGGCGGACTACCTGGAAGAGCTGGTCACCATCACCGAACGCTACCAGGCCTACAAGCGCGACAAGTCGCTGCTGGACTACGACGACCTGCTCACCTGCCTGAAGGATCTGCTGGACTCCCACGAGGACCTGCGCGGGCGTCTGTCCGACCGCTTCCGCTTCATCATGGTGGACGAGTACCAGGACACCAACCGGCTCCAGTCCGACATCATCCGCCGCTTGGCGTTCACCCACGACAACGTCATGGCGGTGGGCGACGACGCCCAGAGCATCTACTCGTTCCGCGGCGCCAACTTCCGCAACATCATGGACTTCCCCAACCAGTTTCCAGGGGCCGCCCTGATCCCGCTGGAGGAAAACTACCGCAGCACCCAGCCGATTCTGCGGCTCACCAACGAGATCATCATGCGCGCGGCGGAACGCTACGAGAAGACGCTCTTCAGCCGCAAGAGCGAGGGCGAGGTGCCGCTGCTGGTGCAGGCGGAGAGCGAGCACACCCAGTCGCGCTTCGTATGCCAGCGCATCCTGGAACTGCGGGAGGAAGGGGTGCCGCTGTGGGACATGGCGGTGCTGTTCCGCTCGAGCTTCCACTCCTTCGACCTGGAGATCGAGCTGGCGCGGCACGACATCCCGTTCGTCAAGCGTGGCGGCTTCCAGTTCATGGAGACCGCCCACATCAAGGACGTGCTGGCGCACCTCAGGATCCTCAGCAACCCCAGCGACGCGGTGTCCTGGGGCCGGGTGCTGATGCTGCTGGAGGGGGTCGGGCCGCAGATGAGCCGCAAGCTCATCGACCGGATCCTGGCCCGGGAAGACCCGCGCCGCGGCCTGCTTGAGGTGGAGTCCCGCGGCCGCGCCGCCCAGGGACTCAAGACCCTCGCCCGGGTCCTGGACGAGTGCGTCGAGCGCACCCGGCCGGCGGACATGGCCCAGTACCTGATGCAGTACTATCTTCCCATCCTCAAGCGGAAGCACGCCGACGACTACCCCAAGCGGCTGCGCGACCTGGAGCATTTCCAGAGCCTCACCGAGCGCTACCAGAGCATCGAGAGGCTGTTGAGCGACATGGCGCTGGAGCCTCCCTCCGCGAGCGTGGACGAGGCCCTTCCGGTGGACCCGGACGAAGGACCGCTCGTGCTTTCCACCGTGCACTCCGCCAAGGGGCTGGAGTGGCATTCGGTGTTCGTCATCTGGGCGCTGGAGGGGCGCTTCCCGTCCTACTACAACACCAACAGCCTGGAGGAGCTGGAGGAGGAGCGGCGGCTGCTGTACGTGGCCGCCACCCGCGCCAAGGAAAACCTGTTCTTCTCCTACCCCGCGCGGGTGTACGACCGGAACCTGGGGATGGTGTTCTCGCGCCCGTCCCAGTTCATCGACGGCATCCCCGAGGATCTGCTGGAACCCATGTCGCTGGTCCATGAAGACTCCTGGTACAGCCAACTGTGACGCCGTGGGCGGCGACGCCCGGCCGGCCGCCTGACCGTCATGCGGCGCCTTCTGGCCTGGCTCGCGGAGTGCGGGAAGCCCTTGTCGGCGGTGTCACCGGGAACCCTGATGTCAATGCTGGCGCCCCTGGGGCGCGGTTGGTCCACCACTCTTTACGAGAAGGACACCCGCTACCACCGCATCCGCGTGGAAGAGACGCGGGAGCGGCGCTACCTCTACTTCGACGGGACCTTGCAGAGCTCCATGAACCGCAAGGACCCCACCTCCCTGGAGCTGGTGTACTCGCGCTTCGCCTCCCTGGGACTTGTGCTGCGGCCCGACGCCGCAAGGGTGCTGTTCATCGGGCTCGGCGGCGGCTCCATGGCCAGGACGTTCCATGAGGCGTGTCCGGAGATGGAGATCGACAGCGTCGAGATCGACCCGGAGGTCGTCGAGGTGGCGCGGGAGTTCTTCGACTTCCGCGAGGACCCGCGCCAGCGCGTCCACTGTGGCGACGGGCGCACGTTCCTCACCTTCACCGAGGAACGTTACGACCTGATCCTGCTGGACGCCTACTACGCGGACAACATGCCGTTCCACCTGATCACCCGGGAGTTCCTGGACACCGCCCTTGACAGGCTGAGCGCCGGCGGCGCCCTGGTGGTCAACCTCATCGGCGCGCTCCGCGGACCCGAAAGCGGGTTCATCCGGGCCGCCATCAAGACTCTGGAGGGGGTCTTCCCGCAGGTCTACACCTTCCCCACCTTCGGCAACCGCGCCCACGTGCTGAGCGAGATCCAGAACGTGGTGGTGCTGGCCAGCAAGGCCCCGAAGCGCATGAGCGTGAAGGAGATGGAGCGCCGGGCCACCGACCTCGGCCGGCACCTGTTCCCCGAGCCCCTCAGCAAGATACGCCGCTGCTACTACAAGGGTCCGCTGGAGCAGGACGACGTGGAGACCCTCGCCGATGAGAACGCGCCGCTGGATAATCGGGTTCGCCTGTAGCGCGCTGCTGCTGGCGGGGTGCCCCGCCGGGCGCCCGGAGCGCGGGGCCGTGCCGGTGCGGGAGGTGCGCGTCAAGGTCGTCGCCGACCCGGCGTTGCGGCGGGCGGACGCCGGGTGGCGCCATACCGCCCGGGAGTTGCTGCGCGCCGCCTCCGACTACTACGAGAGAGACTTCGGCATCCGGTTCGCGCTCCAGGCCGCCGAGGCCTGGCCCGTGCAAGGCACCACCACGTCCTCGGTGGTGCTCATGCGCCGCCTCAAGCGCGCGTATCCGTCGGCGGGCGGCGTGCTGCCCTACGACGTCGTCATCGGCCTGACCCAGCAGCCGCTCAACTTCTACCGGGGCGGGCGCGCGCGCGCCGATCGCTTCGGCAACTGCACCGAGGGGCTGGGCAACTACATCGTGAGCCACGTGGGCGAGGACTTCACATATAACGACGGTGAACTGAACCATGACGCGGCCGCGATCATCCACGAGATGGGGCACCTGTTCGGCGCCGTCCACACCGATGATCGCGAGTCGATCATGCACGCGGATTTCGATCTCAGGAGCGGATTCGACGCTCCGAACCGCGCCGTCGTCATGGGAAACCGCCTGTGCCCGTTCGCCGGCGGCCTGTCCGGTCGGACCGGCGGAGAACCCGTCGCGGAGCGGAGACCATGACGCCTCTCTGGACACCCACGGGACAGCAGGTCCGGGATTCCCATCTGCACCGTTTCCGTGAGCGGCTGCGCGCCGACCATGACATTCCAGACGATTCCTTTGCCGCGCTGCACCGCTGGAGCGTGTCGCGGCTGGAGGATTTCTGGGCGGCGGCGTGGCTGGACGCCACGGGACAGGCGCCCGCCGGGCCGGTGCTGGCGGACGGCGCCATGCCCCCGGCCGGGCGCCTGGAGCGCGAGGTGTGGTTCCCCGGCACGCGGTTCAACTTCGCCGAGCAGCTTCTCCGGCACCGTGACGAGCGTGTCGCCATCATCGAGGAGAACGAGCTTGGCCAGTGCCGCGCGGTGACGTTCCGGGAGCTCCATGCCCTCACCGGCCGCTGCCAGGCCGGCCTTCGGCGCGCCGGTGTCGGACCCGGGGACCGGGTCGCGGGCTACCTGCCCAACGTGCTGGAGACCGTGGTGGCCATGCTGGCGACGGCCTCCCTGGGCGCGGTATGGACCGCCACCTCCGCGGACTTCGGGTTCCAGGGAGTGTTCGACCGTTTCAGCCAGATCCATCCGAAGGTGCTGGTGTCGGCGGACGGCTACTCCTACAACGGCAGGCGCCACGACTGTATCGACAAGACCCGGCGGCTGGTGGATGCTCTCCCCGCCTTGGAACGGTGGGTGGTGGTCGCGGGCGCGGACGCGCGGCTGCCCGGCGGCGCCACGGCGTGGGAGTCGTTTCTCGAGGCGGAGCCCGCCGAACCGACGTTCGCCGATGTTCCCTTCGACCACCCGGTGTACATCCTCTACACGTCGGGCACCACGGGGCTGCCCAAGTGCATCGTGCACGGTGCGGGCGGCACCGCGCTCAAGCACCACGTGGAGCACAAGCTCCACACGGACGTCGACCGCGACGACACGGTCTTTTTCTTCACCACCTGCGGCTGGATGATGTGGCACTGGCTCGTGAGCGGACTGGCGCAGGGAGCGACGGTGGTCCTGTACGACGGCAGCCCCGCCTACCCGAATCACGACAGGCTGTTCCGCCTCGCGGAGGACCACGGCATCACGGTGTTCGGCACCAGCCCGAAACTGCTGGCCACCCTCGAGAAGAACGGGTTCCACGCCGCGGGCAACTACCGGCTCGACGGCCTGCGCGCCGTGCTCTCCACCGGGTCGCCGCTGGAAGCCTCCCAGTTCCACTACGTCCACGACGCCGTCAAGCCGGACGCGCAGGTCTGCTCGATTTCGGGCGGCACGGACATCATCGGCTGCTTCGTGCTCGGGAACCCCATCTCGCCGGTCTACCCGGGGCAGATCCAGGGACCCGCCCTGGGCGTGGACGTCGCCGTCTTCGACGAGCAGGGACGCCCGCTGGCGGGTGAGCAGGGGGAGTTGGTATGCCGGAAGCCGTTCCCTTCCATGCCGCTGGGCTTCTGGAACGACCCCGGCGACGCCCGCTACCGCGAGACCTACTTCGACACCTACCCCGGAGTGTGGTGTCACGGCGACTACATCGAGGCCACTCCCGAGCATGGGTTCGCGATCCACGGCCGCAGCGACACGACGCTGAACCCCGCGGGAATCCGGTTCGGCACCGCGGAGATCTACCGTATCGTCGAACGGCTACCCTTCGTCCAGGACAGCATCGTCGCCGGCTACCGGCATGAGTATGAAACCAGGGTCGCGTTGTTCGTGGTGCTGGACCGGCCCCTGGACCCGGAGACGGCCGACGCCATTCGCGCGGCCATCCGCGCCCAGGCCACGCCGCGCCACGTGCCGGCTATTGTGCGGCAAATCAGCCAGGTACCGGTGACACGGAACGGGAAGAAGGTGGAGAAGGCGGTGTCCGCCATACTCAACCACGAGCCGGTCCGCAACCGGGAAGCCTTGGCGAACCCGGAGGCCCTGGACGAAATCGAGGCCTGCATTCGCGGCTCCTGACGGCACACGGGCGCGCCGTGACCCCGACACGCGGGCGGCATGACGCGCCGGAGGGACAAAGCATGGAAGCGATCAAACGAGGCGAACGCGTGAAAGGCAAGGTGGCGCTTGTGGCGGGAGCCGGGTCCATCGAGCCCGGGTGGGGCAACGGCAAGGCGGCGGCGGTGCTCTACGCGCGCGAGGGAGCGCAGGTGTTCGCGGTGGACTTTCGCCTGGAGGCGGCGGAGGAAACCAGGACCATCATCGAATCCGAGGGAGGCACTTGCGCGACGTTCGCCGCGGACGTGACCTCGGAAACGGATGTCAAAGCCATGGTGGACGCCTGCCTGAATACCTTCGGCCGCATCGACATCCTCCACAACAACGTCGGCGGCCAGGGGCCGGGGCGTTGGGTCCTGGACATCGAGCGCGACGACTGGGATGCCGTGCTGGCGCGCAACGTGACCTCGGTGCTGCTCACCTGCAAGGCCGTGATCCCCATCATGATCCGCCAGGGCGGCGGCGCCATCGTCAACATCTCGTCCATCGCCAGCATGCGCCACGTCAACGTGCCCACCGCCTCCTATTCCGCGGCCAAGGGCGCCGTCAACCAGCTCACCCTGAACCTGGCCCTGCAATACGCCGACAAGCACATCCGCGCCAACTGCGTGCTGCCGGGCTACATCGACACGCCGTTCACCCGCCGGATCGTCGCCGGCAAACCCAGCTACGAGTACAAGGGCTTCACCTCGGCGGACGAATACCGCAAGGCCCGCGACGCCATCGTCCCGCTGGGCCGCGGCGGCACCGCCTGGGACGTGGCCCGGGCCGCGCTCTTCCTGGCCTCGGACGACGCCGACTACATCACCGGCGTCATGCTGCCGGTGGACGGCGGCGTCACCGCTACCTGCCCCGGCGTATGATCGTGTCGTGCCGGCATTAGAGGGTGCGCGCGAACTCGCCCAGAAATTCAAGGGTGCGCCGGCGGCTGGACTCGGGGGCACTGCCGGCGGGCAGGACGCTGACCATGATCTCCGCGGCGCCGAACGAAAACAACTCCAGCAGCCGGCGCCCGGCTTCCTCCTCGTCACCCGAGACCACCAGCGACTTCAGCATCGACGTGCTCCACGCCCGCTGTTCCGCTTCGGCGAAGCCGGCGATGCGGTACATCTCGACGTACGGGTCCCGCCGCATGTACGAGTCGAAGCGCTCTCTCGCCACGGCTTCGACTTCATCCCAGTCGTCGTGGAGGCTCACGGCCACGTGGGCGATAAGCGGTGGCGCAGGCTGCCCCGCCTTTTCCGCGCCCGCGGCCATGGCCGGCAGCGCGTGGTCGCGCAGGTAGGCGCCGGGACACAGCCAGCTTATGGCGCCGTCGGTGCAGGCCCCGGCAAGCTCGAAGGACTTGGGGCGCACCGCCGAGATCAGCACGGGAACGTCCACGGGCACGTTGTCCGCGGTCTGAGCGCGGTAGAAACGTCCGTTGAAGTTCACCGCCCCCTCCCGCAGCACGGAGCGGACGATTTGCACGTACTCGGTCAAGTGGCCCAGGGGGCGCTCGAACGCGAACCCGTAGGTGCGCTCGATGGGCGCCTTGTTGCCCGGCCCCAACCCGAGCCGGAAGCGGCCCGGCGCGAGCTGGGCCATGGCCTCGCAGTACTCCACGAAGGCCAGCGGGTGGCGCGGCCAGGTCAGCACGATGGCCGTACCCAGTTGGATGGTCTCGGTGCACATGGCCGCGGCCGCCAGGATGCTCGGCGTGTCCCGCCGGATGTTGTTGTCCGCGGTCCTGGGACCGCCGGTGGTGAGCCACACCGCCTGGATCCCCAAAGACTCCGCCTCGCGAATGTCGTCGAGCACGCCCTGAACATCGGCCCCCGGAATCTCGACTCCGACCCTTCGTTCCGCCATCGTGCACCTCCGCGGTTGACAATGCCTGTTGACCGCCGACACTAGCCCATCCCCACCGGGGAAGAAACCCGTGGCCGCACCGGGTTGGACATTCGACCCGGCCTTCGTTATCTGTTCGTACGAAGCGCCCGTGGCGCGCGCTACGAGACGCCCCACGAAACGGAGGCCGTGATGGAACCGAGAATGCGACCCCTGGAGGAGTTGAAACCGGAAATCCTGCGGCGCGCGGGCGGTGCCAATCCCTTCGAGTGGGTGAAGCCGGAGGACGCCGCCGAGGTGGTCGGATGGCTCGAATCCACCGAGGACGACCACTGGGCGGAAGTATGGGGCCGCATGGGCGCGCGCTACGAGGCGCTGGGCGAGGAACAGGAGAACAAAGGCGAACCGTGCGGCGAGTCCTACTACCTCGCATACGATTACTACCGCATCGGCCGCTATCCGGTTGCCTCGACACCGGGCAAGCAAGCCTGTTACGAGGCGTCGCTGCGGAACTTCCTGAAGGCCGCGCCGCACATGGACCCGCCGTTGGAGCGGGTGGAGATCCCCTTCGAAGGGAAGTCGCTCATCTGCTACCTGCAAATCCCGCGCGGCGCGAACCGGCCTCCGGTGGTGCTCCATTGGGGCGGCGTGGACGGCTGGAAGGAGGACCGGCGCCGGCCCAGCGAGGCTTTCCACCGGCTGGGCCTTGCCACCATGACCATCGACATGCCGGGGGCCGGCGAGAACCCCCTCCTCGCGACCGACCTCAAGGCGGAGCGCACCTTCTCCGCGGCCCTGGACTACCTGGAGACGCGGCCGGACGTGGACGGGTCACGCCTGGGCGCCATGGGCGGCAGCTTCGGCGGCTACTGGGCGGCCAAGGTGGCGCACGTGGAAGCGCAGCGGCTCAAGGGCGTCGTGGACTGGGGCGGCGGCGTGCACCTGACCTTCCAGGAAGAGTGGCTGCGACCGGCGCTGACGACCCGGGCGGAACAGTATCTCATGGGACCGGCCAGCCTGCTGGACGCGCGCGGGTACATCTTCCGCACCCGCGACCTCGACGAGATCCTGCGGCGGGCGCCGACGCTCTCGCTGGTGACGCAGGGACTCATCGACCAGCCGTGCGCGCCGCTGCTGCTCATCAACGGCAAGCTCGACGACCAGCACCCCATCGACGACTTCTACCTGCTGCTGGAGCACGGCGACCCCAAGGACGTGTGCATCTTCCCCGACGGAGGGCACATGGGCCGGGTGCCCGGCAAATCCAACGAGCCGGCGCTGAGCGTGCTGACGGAGTGGCTGCACCGGAAGCTCACGGGGTGAAGAACCCCTCCCTCACCGCCCACAGCCACAGGTGGGCGATCTTCTCGTTGTGGAGTTCGGCGTAGCCCACGTGGCCGTAGCGGGGGATCAGGACCACGTGGCAACGGGCGTTCGCCGCGGCATACTTGGCGGCCATGAACATCTCGCGCTTGTCTTCCAGGCGCTCTCCCTGGATCCAGTGCCCCCTGTCGTTCTCGCCTACCACCAACAGCACGCCGACGTTCCCGAGCCACTCGGGGTCGGGGTCCTGGAGGTGATCGTAGTACTCGTCCCGCGGAAGGCCCGTAGCCTCCACGTAGCGGTCAAGGATCCCGACTGCGCCGTTGTGCTGGTTGTCGCACAGGCTGGTCTTCATCTGGGAACGCATCGGGTTGGCCCACGCCATGTACTCCTCCGGGCCGCCCCAGGGGGTGAGGTCCTCCGGGTCCTCGTAGCGCGCCGCGCGAAAGCTCTCGGGCGAGCGGCGGGAGATCTGTTCCACGGGGACCTCGCTATACTCTTCGGCGCCGGTGCGCTCGCGCCATTCCTTGCGCCAGCCGTCCGGGCCGCCGGAGCCGAAGCCCAGCAGCCCGGTGATGCGGGCGCTCCGCACGAAGCGGTGCAGGTGCGCGGCCATGGGGCCGCCGGTGGAATGGCCGAAGGCGAGCACGTCCCGTCCCGGCAGGTGCGTGTCGGTGAGCAGCCCGGCGCCCTGCAGAATCGTGTTGAAGGTGCACTTGAGGCTCCGGTCCAGGATTTCCTTCACGGGAAGCTCCCGGTCGAGCAGGTAGACCGGCATGCGCTCGGGCACGGGCTCGGTCCACACGCCGCCCGGCGGGTAATGCCCCGGATAGGTGACGGCCAAGGTCGCGAATCCCTGGGACGCCAGCACCCGCGCCAGTCCCGGACGGCCGTCCGGGGTCGTGTCCATGATGCGCTCGCTGCCGGCGCCGCCGTGAAACACGACGACGGCCCGGCCGGGGTCGGCTTCCCGCTCGGGCGTGTAGAGCGTGCCGTGGATGTCCCACTGGTAACCGTTGCGCTCGTACCGCGCTGTTACCTCGCGGCTCGCGAACCCGGTCTCCGGGTAGGGCGCCGGCATGGCCAGCCAACCTTCCCAGTCCATCTCGAGGAGAAGCTCAGGTGCTCCCAAGCCCGCCCGTATCGCTTCAATGGTGCCGCTTCGCGTGTTCATGGGGTGCGGGGATACTACGGAACTCGTCGAGGGTCAACGAAGCGCGGATTTCCAGCGACGCGCGTTTCATAGTAGATTCCTCGTTCGAGATGCAATCCATGATGAAGGCAGTCGTCGTGAGAGAGTTCGGCGACGTTGACGTGATGCGGATGGAGCAGCTTCCCGTCCCGTCCCCCGGGGCGGGAGAGGTGCTGATCCAGGTACACTCGGTTTCGGTCAATCAGACGCTGGACATCGCGGTGCGGCAGGGCCGTTACCGCACCGACCTCCGGTTCCCGGTGGTGCTTGGCACCGATCCCGCGGGCGTGGTGGTGGCCGCCGGCGACGGAGTGGCGTCCACGCGCCGCGGCGAGCGGGTCGCGGTGGTGGCTTCCATCCGCTGCGGCGAGTGCCGCTTCTGCCTCATGGGCCGGGAGGACTCGTGCCCCCGGAGCAAGCACCTGGGGCTGGACCGCTGGGGCGGGTACGCGGAGTACGTGACCGTGCCGGCGGAGAATGTCTTCCCGATCCCGGAGAATCTGTCTTTCGGTGAAGCCTCGGTGGTCACGCGCCACTTCCCCACGGCCATCAACCTGCTGCTCAACCACGCGCAACTCGAACAGGGCGAATGGGTGCTGATCATGGGGGCGGCGGGGGCGCTGGGCAGTTGCGGCGTGCAGATCGCCCGGCACCAGGGCGCCCGCGTCATCGCGGCGGCGGGCGCCGATTCCAGGGCGCAAGGGGCCATGGGCTACGGCGCCGAGTTCGCCGTCAACTACCGGGAGCAGGACCTGGAGCGGGAAGTGCTGCGTATCACGGACGGCCACGGCGTCGACGTGCTGTTCGAGAACATCGCCGACCCGACGCTCTGGCCCGGGGCCTTCAACAGCCTCGCCTTCGCCGGCCGGCTCGTGACCGCGGGCGCCCACGGCGGCGGCACCGTACCGCTGGACGTGAAGCGGCTCTACCTCAGGCGCATCCGCATCACCGGGCAGCCCGGCGCCACCCGCAAGGACGTGGAACTGGCCCTGTCGCTGGCCGGCCGGGGAGAGGTCCGCGCCATCATCGACCGCACCATGCCGTTGGAGCGCGTGAAAGAGGCGCACGAGTTGCTGGAGCGGGGTGGGATCGTCGGCAAGATCGTGCTCGACCCTACCCTGGGCTGAATTGCCACAACAGGAACAGCCTGTTAGTTTGCTGTATCCGCGGTTCCCCCGCGTATCCCAAAACGAGAGGACAGGACTCCATGGCGCAACTCGTCACCATGCTCGGCATCACGCACAACCCCTTCATGCCGCGGCTGTTCAAGCAGGCGCAGCAGCCGCCGGGGGCGGCCAAGGTGCAGGAACGGATCGCGATGATGCGCGAGAAGCTGGCGCGGCACAAGCCGGACGTGCTCATCACCATCGGCAACGACCACCTGCACCAGTTCTTCATGGACAACATGCCGGCCTTCATGATCGGCAAGATGGACCGCTTCCACGGCACCTTCTACGACGAGGTGCGGGAGTTCGGACTGCCGGAGTGCGACGTGCCGGGCGACCTGGAGATGTGCAACCGGCTCCTGGAGG
>JAPPNE010000057.1 GCA_028818775.1 Deltaproteobacteria bacterium
GTGGCGGGCACCACGCGAGGAAGAGCAACGCCGCCGACGGCGAAAAAGACAAGCAGATTGTGGTGCGAATTGACCAGACAGGACACTACGACCGCCACGGGCCGCTCCTTCAGCGGATCCTGATCGGCGACGGCGCGGCCCGTGTACTCCAGCATATGAGACGGAGTCTCCGCCATTCCAGGTGGTGGTCGCCGCCGAACACCTTTCCGGCGGCGCGCGGGGCACGGCGCACGGTTTCGATACGTTCGCGGGTGAGTGGATGGGTCGAGAGGAAACCGGAAAGCGCGCCTTCACCCTTCGCCTGCTCCGCGAGCGCCCGGGTAAAGAACTCCTCGAACCCCTTGGAATCGATTCCCGCGGCATACAAGCGTTCCAGCGCATAGTCGTCCGCCTGTCGCTCGGCTATGCGGGAGTAGCCGCTGTTGAGCACCCATCGGCCGAGTCCCGTGATCAGGATGCCCCCGGCCACGTCGCCGGTCACGAGGCCCACCACGATCGAGACGGCCGCCGTGCGGTACAAACCCTGGATCGGGTGGTCGTAGTGGATGTGGCCGATTTCATGAGCGATGACGCCGGCGACCTCCTCCGCGCTCCGGGCGTTGTCGATGAGCCCTTTGGTCAAGACGACGATGTCGCCGGGCAGGGCGAACGCGTTGTCCAGCCTCGTGTTGACCACGACGAGGCGCAAGGACGGCGTCTCGGGCATGTTCGCCGTGACGCGCAGCGCCATCGCCTCGAGGGCGTTTCGTCCCTCGGCATCGCTGCAATACGCCCGCCGGTGCCGAGGCGGTCCGCTTTTGTCTATCTCGGCGAGACGGGTGAGCTGCCGCAATGTCATGAAGCCGATGCGTTGCCTGACGGTGTGCGGAGTGACCGCCGCCAGTTGCTCCGACAGGGAAGGCACGACGACCAGGAGGATGAACGCGAGGGACCCCACGGCGGCTCCAGCCCACCCCACGATGCGGGCCAGGCCTCCCCATGACAGACGCACCCGACGATAGAGCCGGGGCGCCACCCCCTCCAGCGTCTCGACCACCCCCGGATCGTCGACCACCAGCCGGGCGGTGGTACCGTCCAGCCCGATCCGCACAGGTTCGCCGTCACGCGGCGGCTCCGCCAGGATCACGCGCTCGGCGGGCCAGTGCGCCAGCATGGCCCCGTGCACGGCGAAGATGATGATGCCCACATCCGTGATCGCGATGACCGCCGGCTGTGACCGGGCCACGATGCCGTCGTAGTAGTTGGCGGCGAACCTCATCCTGGTGTCCTGTCAAAGCCCACCCACATCCAGGGCATCGGCCAGTCCCTCGCCATGCCTCGGAAGCGCGGCCGTCGCCTTGGACCGTTCGATCCAGCGCCTCGTGCCGTTCGAGGCTCAGCGTTCCGCAGATGTTCGTCAACAATGTGACCTTGACCAACAGCATCCGGATAAAGCCATAGAACCAATAGATGGCCAGGAGCACGGCCGTCGTCATCAGGAAGACCACTTGGCTACCCGTTACCTCGTTCAGCTTGAGGACGCCGATCAGGCCGCCGAGCACCCCGATCAGCAGGAACAGCGCGACGCCGACAACCACGACGAGAAACGCGAAATAGACTCCATAGACGACGGGCGTGTTCATCCTGGAGCTCAGCCGGGTCTCGCCGATGCGCATGGCGCCGACGAAATAGCGGAACTCTCCAACGCGGTACCAGACAAACAGGGAAAGGCTCAGCACGACGAGCCACAGCGGCATGAGATCGAACTTGCGCACCACGAACAGGACCAATGGCGCGGGATTCGCAATGACATTGCCTTCCCGCAACGCGTTCCACAGGGAACCGAGGGCTTCGAAGCCTTCGCCGTTCACGGCGACGAAAAGCCCGATGGCCGCGAGACCAGGCGCCACGACCGTCAGCCAACGCCGCAACAACCCGCCCGCGCCCGCATCGAAAAAGACGCTGACGGAGCCGAACCGAACGTTGTTGGCGAAGTAGCGGGCCGTGGCGATGCGCAGCCAGGGATAGGCCAGACCCAGGGTCGCCACGGTCATGAGACCGTACAGCAGCCAAATGGCGGCATACTTGAAGGCCGACCCGTGGAGCCCGAACCGCACGCCACGCCACGCCGTACGGGTCAGACGATAGCGGCGCACGCGATAGACGGCCACCTGAATGAGAAAGGCAAGCACCGCGTAGTAGAAGAGCTGCATGGCGATTCCGCTGAAAGGGATCTCCCAGGGGATCAGGAACTGAACGAAATACGAATAGGCGGTCGCGGCCGGCGCGAAGAACACGATGACGACCAGGAACCCGATCAACAACTCGGTTCCCGTGCCGAGATACTCCAGAGGCTCGCCCAGGATCTTGACGTGGCGCCAGAGGAGGTGCCGGACGCGTGTCTTTGCCCAGAATCGATAGATTCCGAGGGTGAGGAGGCTCAGGAGCAGATTGCGTATCAGCAGGCGGGCGAGTTCGCTTCGAAGGCCATCGAACACCACTGTCCCGGGCCGGGCGGGCTCAGCGACCCCTTCTTCACCGAGAATGCCGCCAGATTCGTTCATGGTCGAAGCGCCGTCGCGTGGAGGTGTCATGGGCCAGTCCCGGCGTCCGGCGCGTCCCTCCACTTTCGACTGTGGCATACACCACGGCCAATTTCCAACCGGTCGGAAGAAATCGGAGAAACCCGGTATTCGAGCGGAGCACTGATATGATTCGCGAGGAAATCCGGTAAGTTGCAACGCCCCTTGGCGATGGAACTCCTTCCGGCATGACCTCGATCCGGCGCCGTGGACATCCACACCACCACAGTGTAAAACCGCTGGCATGGCCGGTCCCGTCGGCCTCGGCCATCTCGACGAGCTCGAGGCTGAATCCATCTACATCCTGCGCGAGGCGGCGGCCGCGTTCTCGAAACCGGTCCTGCTCTACTCCATCGGCAAGGACAGCTCGGTGCTCGTGCGGCTCGCGCAGAAGGCCTTCCATCCCGCGCCGCCGCCCTTCCCGCTGCTGCACGTGGACACCACCTGGAAGTTTCCGGAGATGTACGAGTTCCGCGACCGCACGGCGCGGGAGACCGGAATGGAGCTCATCGTCCATGTCAACGAGGAAGGCGTCGCCCGGGGCATCAATCCCTTCACGCATGGCTCCGCGCTCCACACCGACGTGATGAAGACCCAGGCCTTGAAACAGGCGTTGGACAAGTACCGCTTCGACGCCGCCCTGGCGGGAGCGCGGCGCGACGAAGAGATGTCCCGGGCCAAGGAAAGGGTGTTCTCGCTGCGCACCCGGACCCATCGCTGGGACCCCAAGAACCAGCGCCCCGAGCTCTGGCACCTCTACAACACCCACCTCCGGGACGGCGAGTCCATGCGCGTCTTCCCGCTTTCCAACTGGACCGAACTGGACGTCTGGCACTACATCGACCGGGAGAACATCCCCGTGGTGCCGCTCTACTTCGCCGCCCCGCGCCCGGTGGTGCACCGTTCGGGAACTCTGATCATGGTGGCAGACGAACGCATGAAGCTCGAACCCGGCGAGGAGCCCGAGGTGAAGCGGGTGCGTTTCCGCACGCTTGGATGCTATCCGCTGTCGGGCGCCATCAAGTCCGGCGCCGACAGCGTGCCGGCCATCATCCGCGAGATGCTGACGGCCACGCACTCCGAGCGCCAGGGACGCGTCATCGACCATGACGGGGAAGGTTCCATGGAGCGCAAGAAGCAGGAGGGCTACTTCTGAATGCGCGGCACCGCCGCCGACCAGGTCATCGACTAGCTGACGCGCGGGCTTGACTCGTAGGGCGCCATTGGGTACTAATCGGAACTATTACTGATAAGGAGGACACCTATGGCAAGCATCAACGGCACCAAGAGCCACGAGAACCTGAAGAACGCCTTCGCGGGCGAGTCCCAGGCCAATCGTCGCTACCTCTACTTCGCCCGGCAGGCGGACATCGAGGGATACCCCGACATGGGCGGGTTGTTCCGCGACACCTCCGAGGCGGAGACGGGGCACGCGTTCGGTCACCTCGACTTCCTGAAGGAAGTCGGCGACCCCTGCACCGGCGTTCCCATCGGCACCACCGAGAAGAACCTGAAGTCCGCGGTGGAGGGCGAAACCTACGAGTACACCGAGATGTACCCCGGCTTCGCCAAGACCGCCCGGGACGAGGGCCTGGAGGAGTTGGCCGAGTGGTTCGAGACCCTGGCCAAGGCCGAGAAATCCCACGCCGGCCGCTTCAACAAGGGCCTGCAGGCCGTCGCCGGCAAGGATCCCGCGGACGCCGGTTGATCCGCGTCTGATCCGTCAAACCGGAGTCTTGCCGCCCCGTTTCCCGGTTCAGGCCCGCGTGGGCGGGGCGGCAAGGTCCTTTCGCTGACGCAGCCACATGGAAAAGGTCACCCTGAACGACATCGTCGGCGCCGGCGCCTACGAGCAGAAGCGCGACGCCTTCCGGCGCGAGATCATCGACCTCAAGAAGCGCCGGCGCGTGTCCGTGGGCGACAAGGTATCGCTCGTGTTCGAGAACCGCGCCACGGTGATCTTCCAGATACAGGAGATGCTCCGGGCCGAGAGCATCCGCGACCTGGACAAGATCCGCGAGGAGATCGACGTCTACAACGAGCTCATTCCGGGCGCCGGAGAGCTGCGCGCGACGCTCTTCCTGGAGATCGAGGACCAGACCAACCTGCGCGAGGCGCTGCTCGAGTTCCTCGGCATCGACGAGCGCGTCTTCCTGTGCATGGGCACCGGCCGTTCGGTCCGCGCCGGCTTCGAGGAGGGGCGCAGCAAGGAAGACAAGATCAGCGCGGTGCAGTACGTCACCTTCGGCCTCGCCCCCGATGACGTGGAAGCGCTGCGCGAGGCGGATGCCCGGATCGTGGTGGACCACGAGAACTACCACGCCGAGGCCGTGCTGGGCGAGGCCACCAAGGCGGAGCTGCTCAGGGACTTGGGGTAGCTCCGGCGGTTGCGCGCGGCGTGAGCCCGCGGACCGCGGGATCGTTCATGTCCACGAGACGCACGCGACAGCTTGAGGTGATCTGGGAGGCCGTGAAGGGCGAGATGTCGCATCCCACCGCGGACCAGATCTACGAGCGGGTGCGGCGGGACATGCCGCACATCAGCCTCGGCACGGTCTACCGAAACCTCCAGAAGCTGGCCGCCGACGGCAAGCTGCAGATCCTCACCATCGACCGCACCCAGCACTTCGACCCCCTGCTGAAAAAGCACCCGCATTTCATTTGCGAAAGCTGCGGAAAGGTCTATGATGTCACGCTGGACCGTAGCGACGAAGCGGCACCGGTGCTGTCGCCGGAGACGGGCTTCACGGTGACGTCCCACCAGCTTTCCCTCTACGGTACGTGCGAGATGTGCTCTTGATGCCCGCGGCCGGGGCCACTCGGGAGGAAGCCATGTCAAGGCGCGTGTTTACCGGAATCGTGCTCGTTCTGGCGGTGCTGTTGAGCGCACAGGCCGCCGTCGCCATCTGTAATCCCAACGTGGTCAAGACCCTCGATGCGGGACCCCACCTGGCCCGTTCCGTCGGCATGCTTGCCGGCGCCACCGCCCCCGGCGACGCGGACATCGGCCTCGGCCAGTACAGCGTGCGCTGGTTTGGCCACTCCAGCTTCGCCATCCGCTCGGGCACCGGCACCCGGGTGGTGGCCGACCCCAACTTCGACGTGACCCCGGGCATCACCGCCGACGCGGTGACCGTGAGCAACGACCACTACACGCACAACAACGTCGAGGCCGTGCGCGGGGAGCCGCTGGTGCTGCGCGGCATCACGCTGGACCAGCGCTGGCAGCCGGTGCGCCGGAAGGTCAGGGACATCGTGGTGGTGAACCTGCCCAGCGCCCGCAGCTACGACTTCAGCCGCATCGCCAACTCCATCTTCGTCTTCGAGATGGGCAGCCTGTGCCTCGCCCACTTGGGCAACATCGGCCACCTGCTCACCGAGAAGCAGGTGAAGCTGCTGCGCCGGGTAGACGTCATGATGGTCCCCATCGACGCGCGCAACAACCTGGGCTTCGGCGACCTCGTGAAGGTCATCGAGCAGGTCAAGCCGCCCATCGTGCTGCCGATGCACTACGACAACCCGTACCAGGCCGAGTACTTCGCGTCCCACATCAACGGCCGCTATCCGGTGCGCCCGCAAGCCGATTCCCGGCTCGTGCTCACGCGCAAGATGCTCCCCAAGAGCACCGAACTGTTCATCCTGCCGCACCCCAACCCCTACGCCGTGAGACGGCGCTGGTGGGGCGGCTCGGACGACGACCGATAAGGCGGTCCACGTTCATTCCATTGGACACGACCATCACGATTGACGATTTCCGCAACCTGGACTTGCGCGTCGGCACGGTCACGAGCGCCGAGCCCCATCCCAACGCCGACCGGCTCATGGTGCTCAAGGTGGACCTGGGCTCGGAAGAGCGCCAGCTCGTGGCCGGCGTCCGCGGCCACTACAGCGCGGAGGAGCTGACGGGGCGCCAGCTCGTGGTGGTGGCGAACCTGAAGCCCGCGAAGCTGAGAGGCATCGAGAGCCAGGGCATGATCCTGGCAGCATCCACCGACGACCAACTCGTCATCCTGGCGCCGGAGCAGCACATCGCGCCCGGCGCCAAGGTCTCCTGACACGCCCGAGTGTCTCCCATCGACAAAGCCGCGGGTACCTGCTGTGTGGTGGACCTGTCGGCCCTGCGCGCCAACCTGGGCACGGTGCGCCGGCTCGTCGGCCCCGGCGTGGAGGTCCTCGCGGTGGTGAAGGCCGACGCCTACGGCCACGGCGACATCGAGACCGCGCGCGCCTTGTGCGCCGAAGGCGTCGGCCGCCTGGGTGTCGCCACGGTGGCGGAAGGCGCGCGGCTTCGGGAAGCCGGCATCGATGCCGCGATCCTCGTTCTCGGCAGTCTTTGCCCCGACGACGCGGCCGCCCTGGTGCGGTATTCCCTGGACCCGGTCGTTGGGAGTCTCGGTCTCCTGAGGCATCTCGATGCCGTGGGCGTGGAGCACGGCGCCGGGATTCCCTGCCACCTCAAGCTGGACACCGGCATGGGCCGGCTGGGGTTGTTGCCGGACGCCATCGAGGAATGGCTGCCCGAGCTGGACGGGCTCAAGGCCGTCAGGCTGCAAGGAGTCATGTCCCACTTCGCCAGGGCCGAGGAGCCGGAGTCGCGGTCGTGCCGCGGACAACTGCGGGCGTTCCGCCGGACGCTGAAGCGCATTCGCGCGGCGGGGCACGATGTGCCGCTGGTGCACATGGCCA